>NZ_JAPDBZ010000008.1:15839-65597 GCF_027705505.1 Aeromonas sp. QDB56 | reverse complement strand
GATCTATCAACCCCCGAAAGGGGATCAAGAGATGATCGTCACATTCGACTGTCAACGGGGGGCTGGTGAACGCTTACCTTCAGGCCATCTTCCCACGCCTGCAGGGTGGAGAAGCCGTGGCCCTTGACCATCTCGCTCACTTCCTTGGCAAAGTAGACCGGCAGCTCGGCCACATCCTTGATCTTGCCATCGTCGATCATCTTCTGGCACATGGGGGACTTGCCGAACGGCTTGTCCTGCTTGCTGGAGTCGACGTTGCCCTTCCAGGCCACCAGATCTTCTTTCTTGGTGACGGCCGGATCCTGGTAACCACCGCCCTGCATGATGTTCTTCGCCTCGTCACCACCGTAGTGCCAGGCGGTCAGCGGCTGGCCGGCGGCCTGGTGCATCTGGGCCACTTCGTCCATCACCTTGGCCACGAAGGTGGCGGCACCCGGCTGGCAGGGGTTGATGAAGGACATCTTGTCGTAGAACTGTACCGAGGTGACGTTGGAGGTATCGGCCGGGTCAGTCAGACGGAACTGATTGGCCTCGGCTTCTTTGCCCTCGCTCATCAGACGCTTGTAGCGTGCCTCCATGGAGACCACGGCGGCACGGGCGTGGGCCTGCATGTTGATCTCGGGGATCACTGTCACACCGCGGGCCTTGGCGTAACGCACCAGGTCGATGTAGTCCGCCTTGCTGTAGAAACCGGAGCCCTGGTTGTCGCTGGTGGGGCCGGAGCCGAGCTGCGGCATCAGGCACTTGGTTTCGGACTCGTCGTGGCAACGCTGGCTGCCGACGTCGGTCAGCTCCGGCAGGCCCGGGATCTCCAGACGCCAGCCTTCATCGTTGGTCAGCCCCAGGTGCAGCACGTTGAGCTTCATGGCGGACATCTGGTCAACCAGCTTCTTCATGGTCTCGGGGCTTCTGAAGTGACGGGCCACGTCGGTCTGCATGCCACGGTATTCAAAGCGCGGCGCATCCTCGACGCTCATCTGGCTCACCAGCTTGTCGTCAACCCCCAGCAGAGAGATCAGAGACTGGGCGCCCCAGAAGGCGCCGTCAACGTCGTGCCCCTGAATGACGGTGCCCTTCTTGCCGATGGTCATGTCGTAGCCTTCGGCCTGCTTGAGCTTGCTGCCGAGCTTGATGGTGACCGGGTAGCCGGTGTCGGAGAGGGTAACACCCAGCTTGGTCAGTTGCGCCTTCAGGGCCTCGGCGCGATCGCTTGGCAGGTCAAGGGCATTGAGCTTGATGGTGGAGAAGTCGACTTGCGGGCCGGCCTTGACCACCTGCTTCATCGGGCTCGGCAGGATGCGGTCGTCAATCTTGCCGGCAGGCAGCAGGGTGCTGGTCTGGTTCGCGGCGAAACGGGTCTCGCTGTTCATCAGGATGTTGTTGTCATCCTTGGTGCGCTTCCAGCCATCGGCAGGCATCGGCTTCTCGTAGGTGCTGGCATCGTCGATGTTGCTCATGCTGGCCAGCACTTTCGGCTCGGCCCCTTCACTGGCGACATACCAGTTCGGCATGATGTCAGATTCGAACAATACCCAGTATTCCACCACCAGGGGCACCTCGACCGTGGCGTCCTTGGCAAAGCCCTGGAACTTCTCGGTCGGCGTCAAACGATAGAGGTCGCCGGTCAGGTGGGTGATGGTGAACTGGTCGTTGTCCACCCGCTGGATGCGGCGGATGGAGGAGACATAGATGCTCCAGTCCTTGGAGGTGACGTCGGCACCGGTATTGGTCAGGTGCAGCTTGGCAACGCCGCAGCTTGCCCACTCGGAGCCCAGCGCCTGGCAGTCAAGACCGGCGCCGGCACCGTCATTGGTGACGACTTCGTACTTGACGACGAGGTTGCTGGCGAGGGCGTCGACCACCGCTTGCCTGGCAGCATCAGCTGCAAGTGCGGGACCGGCGAAAACGGTAGACATGGCAATGGCTAACAGAGAATGTTTCAAGTTCATAACTGCTGCTCTCATTTGAAGTAAAGGTTGGATTTTCTTGGCTTTTTTTATATGGGGCCCCGAGGCGGGGCCCTTAGTTATGTCAACAATGGACTTAGACTTGAGGTGAGCGAGTCGCTCGATTAACGCAGGGCTTTCATCTCACCGGCGATGATCTCGGCCAATGGGCCCAGAATCACCTGCAGGTTCTGCTCACCGAGCTTGACCACACCGGCCGCGCCCAGGGCTTTGAGCTTACGCTCGTCAACGATGCTGCGGTCTTTCAGGGTCAGACGCAGACGGGTGATGCAGGCGTCGATGGTCACCAGGTTGTCCTGACCACCCAGCACTTCCAGATACTGCTTGGCCAGCTCGGTGCGGTCGGTGGTTTGAGCCTGTACCGGCACGGCTTCGTCATCTTCACGACCCGGGGTTTTCAGGTTGAACTTGGCGATCACTGCGCGGAAGACCACGTAGTAGAGGCCGAAGAAGACCAGACCCTGTACCAGCAGCATGTACCACTGGGTCGCTAGCGGGTTGCGGCTGGAGAGCACCATATCCACCAGACCGGCGCTGAAGCCGAAACCGGCGATCCAGTGCATGGAGGCTGCGATGAACACGGAGATACCGGTCAGCAGGGCGTGGATGACGTACAGTACCGGCGCCACGAACATGAAAGAGAACTCGAGCGGCTCGGTCACCCCGGTGAAGAAGGCGGCAAAGGCGGCAGCGATCATGATGGACGCAACCTTCTCTTTGTTCTCTTTCTTCGCGCTGTGGTAGATGGCCAGTGCGGCACCCGGCAGACCGAACATCATGATGGGGAAGAAGCCGGCCTGGTACATGCCGGTCACGCCCACGACGGCCTTGCCGGCGTCGATGGAGGATTGGCCACCCAGGAAGTTCGGGATGTCGTTGATGCCGGCAACGTCGAACCAGAACACGGAGTTCAGGGCGTGGTGCAGACCGACCGGGATCAGCAGACGGTTGAAGAAGGCATAGATGCCGGCACCGGTGGAGCCCATGCTGACGATGGATTCACCGAAGCTCACCAGGCCACCGTAGATGACCGGCCAGACGGCCATCAGGATGAAGGAGACGACGATCATCACCACGGAGGTCACGATCGGCACCAGACGACGACCGGAGAAGAAAGCCAGCGCCTTGTGCAGCTCCACGCTGCTGAAGCGGTTGTACAGCTCGGCGGCGATGACACCACACAGGATGCCGACGAACTGGTTGCTGATCTTGGCAAAGGCTGCCGGCACCTGGTCGGCCGGGATACCCTTGATCTGGGCCACGGCGCCCGGGCTCAGCAGGGTGGTGACCACCAGGAAGCCGACCAGACCGGCCAGCGCGGCGGAACCGTCTTTATCCTTGGACATGCCGTAAGCGACGCCGACGGCGAACAGAATGGGCATACTGTCGATGATGGCGGCGCCCGCCTTGATCAGAAACGCAGCCAGAGGGCTTCCGCCACCCCAACCGTTCGGGTCAATCCAGTAGCCAATCCCCATCAGGATCGCGGCGGCAGGCAATACCGCTACCGGCACCATCAGGGCACGGCCGATCTTTTGCAAATAACCGAGAATGTTCACGGTTCCTCTCCTTAGTTGGTGTTTTTCTAGAAATTAAGTGCTTATCACGTTCGACGCATAAGCCATCAAGGCTTGATTGGCAGTCTATGTGTTTTATTTCGCTGCGCAAATTAATAAACCAGCTTTCGTGATCATTATCACTCAACAGAGATAAAGGTAGCCGATAGATGTGGCTTAGTTCGCAATCTTTATTTACGCTATAAAACAACTTGAATCCGTGTCTGGTCCCTTGCCGTCATTCCCTGTGCGGCAACCGTACTGAGGTATATAGAATGCGCCTGATCCCGTTGAAGTCTGCCAGCCAGGTGGGTCTCTGGTCTGCCCGTTACATCGTTGACCGCATCAATGCGTTCAAACCCACTGCCGAGCGCCCCTTCGTGCTGGGTCTGCCCACTGGCGGCACCCCGCTCAACACCTACAAGCGCCTGATTGAGCTGCATAAAGCCGGCGAGGTGAGCTTCCAGAACGTGGTCACCTTCAACATGGACGAGTACGTGGGGCTGCCCAAGGAACATCCGGAGAGCTACCACAGCTTCATGCACAACAACTTCTTCAATCACGTGGACATTCGCCCGGAAAACATCAACATCCTCAATGGCAACGCCGAGGATCTGGTGGCCGAGTGCCAGCGCTACGAAGACAAGATCAAGTCCTACGGCAAAATCCACCTGTTCATGGGCGGCGTCGGCAATGACGGCCACATCGCCTTCAACGAACCGGCCTCTTCCCTGGCTTCCCGTACCCGGGTCAAGACCCTGACCGAAGACACCCGCATCGCCAACTCCCGCTTCTTTGGCTGCGACATGGAGCAGGTGCCCAAGCTGGCCCTGACCGTGGGTGTCGGCACCCTGATGGACGCCGAAGAGATCCTGATCCTGGTGGTCGGTCACGCCAAGGCCCAGGCCCTGCAGGCCACCGTGGAGGGTAGCGTCAACCACATGTGGACCATCTCCACCCTGCAACTGCATCCGAAAGGGATTGTGGTGTGCGACGAACCTTCCACCATGGAGTTGAAGGTCAAGACGGTGCGCTACTTCCAGCAACTGGAAGCCGACAACATCAAACACCTCTGAGGAGCCCCCATGTACGCTCTGACTAATTGCACTCTCTACACCGGCAGCTGCGTGCTGACCGGTTATGGCGTGGTCATCGATGGCGACAAGATTGTCGCCATCTCCCGCCAGGCAGAACTGCCCGCCGGCATCGAGCAGATTGACCTCCAGGGCGCCAACCTCAGCGCCGGCTTCATCGACGTGCAGCTCAACGGCTGCGGTGGCGTCATGTTCAACGGTCACATCACCACGGACACCCTGGCCACCATGCAGGCGGCCAACCTGAAATCCGGGACCACCAGCTTCCTGCCGACCCTGATCACCAGCCCGGATGCGGACATGAAGCAGGCCGTCGCCGTCACCCGCGACTACATGGCCGCCCACCCCAACGAGGTGCTTGGCGTCCATCTGGAAGGGCCCTATACCAACCTCAAGCGCAAGGGGATCCACCCGGCCGAACAGATCCGCCAGCCCGCCGACGAGATGATCGACTTCTTCTGCGACAACGCGGACGCCATCGCCAAGATCACCCTGGCGCCGGAGCGCAACAAGCCCGAGCACATCCGCCGTCTGGTGGAAGCCGGCATCCTGGTCTCCGCCGGCCATACCGCCGCCAACTACGACCAGGCCATGGCGGGCTTTGACAACGGCATGCGCTTTGCCACCCACCTCTACAACGCCATGACTCCGACCCTGAACGGTCGCGAGCCCGGCGTGGTCGGTGCCATCTACGATCGCAAGGATGTCTATGCGGGCATCATCGTCGACGGCCACCACGTACACTGGGCCAACGTGCGCCTGGCGCACAGGATGCTGGGGGAGCGGCTGGTGCTGGTCACCGATGCCACCGCGGCGGCAGGTGCACCGGAAGGCTTTGAGAAATTTGATTTTTGCGGCGCAACCGTCTATTTCCGCGATGGTCAGTGCGTCGATGAGAATGGTACACTCGGCGGCTCCGCCCTCACCATGATCGAAGGGGTGGAAAATCTGGTCAAACAGGTCGGATTGCCGCTCGACGAAGCACTGAGAATGGCCACCCTTTACCCCGCTCGCGCCATTGGATGGGACTCGCGTCTCGGTAGTATCCAGGTCGGAAAAATTGCCAACCTCACCGTCTTTGATCAGGCCTTCGCGGTCTGCGGGACCGTGGTTAACGGACACTACACAACACAGTGACACTATGACTGGCGGACAAATAGCAAACGTAGATCTTATCAAGCAGGTAAACAGTGCGGTCGTCTATCGCCTCATTGACCTGCAGGGGCCCATCTCGCGGGTCAAAATTGCCGAGTTGAGTCAGCTGGCCCCGGCCAGCGTGACCAAGATAACCCGGCAACTGATCGAGCACGGTCTCATCAGGGAAACCTCGCCGCAAGCCTCCACTGGCGGGCGCCGCGCCATCTCCCTGACCACCATCAAGCATCGCTTCCAGTTTGTGTCCGCCAAGCTGGGTCGCGGCTACCTGCAGCTCTCCCTGTATGACCTCGACGGCAAGGAGCTCGATCAACACATCACCCAGGTGACCGAGATCGAGCAGCAACCCGTGGTGGACATGCTGCTGCGGGAGATTGGCGCCTTCATCGACGCCAATCAGGATCGCAGCCGCAACCTCATCAGCATCGCGCTGACCATGCCGGGTCTGGTCAACCCGGAATCCGGCATGGTCATCTACACCCCCACCTACCAGATCCGCAACCTGGGGCTCGCCAAGCTCCTGGAGCACCACTTCAACCTCCCCTGCTACGTGGGCAACGACACCCGTTCGCTGGCGCTGGCCGAACACTTCTTCGGCGAGTCCCGCGACTGCATGGACTCCATCTTGGTGAGTGTCCACCAAGGGACGGGATCTGGCATCATCACCAAGGGCAAGGTGTTTCTCGGCCAGAACCGCAACGTCGGTGAAATAGGCCACATCCAGGTCGAACCGCTCGGCAAGCGCTGCCACTGCGGCAACTTCGGCTGCCTCGAGACCATCGCCTCCAACGAGGCCATCGTCGACAAGGTGAAGGAGCTCATCAGCCGCGGTCACCTGAGTTCGCTGCAAGAGAAGCACATCACCATCCAGGAGGTGTGCAAGGCGGCGGTGGCCGGTGACGAGCTGGCCCGCAGCGTGATCGAGAACGTGGGGGAGCACCTGGGGCGCGCCATCGCCATCACGGTCAACCTGTTCAACCCCCAGAAGGTGCTCATCGCCGGTGAAATCACCGCCGCCGAAGAGATCCTGATCCCGGCCATCCGCCGCTGCGTCGAACACCAGTCTCTGCCAAGTTTCCATCGCGGCCTGCCCATCGTGAAGGCGCGCTTCCAGAACCAGCCCACCATCGGCGGCTTCGCCCTGGTCAAGCGCTCCCTGCTGGAAGGGGATCTGCTGCAGATCATCATGGAGCAGAAGTAGGCCCACCCCTTCGGATACGAAAACGGCAGCCAGTGGCTGCCGTTTTTTTATGGTCTGTTATCGCCGGTTCACCCCGCTCTACAAAGTTTGAACAGAGCGTAGGTTCGATTAGCCCCGTAGCGGCGTAATCGGACGCCGTGGTTCACCCTGCCCGGCACGGTTTGAACAGATCCAGCTTGCCGTCATAGACCTGGGTCTGCACGTCCATGATGCCGAGCATGGAGTGAAACAGGTTGTCGTGGGAGAAGCGCTTGCTGGCTGCCTCCTGTTGCAGGCAATCCAGATTGAGCTGACGGTCTGCCTGCAACTGGGGAGAGAACCAGGTCAGGAGCGGCACCCGGGTCTGATCGTCCGGTGCGAACTTGTAGGGGGTGCCGTGCAGATAGAGCCCCATGGCGCCGAGGGATTCGCCGTGATCCGACAGATAGACCAGCCCCACGTTGTACTGGCTCTCCAGGCTCTTGAGCTTGTCGATGAGCTGGGCCAGCACCTTGTCGGTGTAGCGGATGGTGTTGTCATAGGTGTTCACCAGCTCTTCGTTGCTGCAGTTCTCGATGTCGCTGCGCGGGCAGTCCGGCAGGAAGACGCGATCGGCGGCCGGGTAGCGGCGATAGTAGGTCGGACCGTGGCTGCCCATCAGGTGGAAGGCCACCAGCTTGCTGCCCTGCTTGCCCTGCATGTCGGCGATCTGCTGATCCAGCCCCTGCAACAGCACCTCGTCATGACAGGCATTGCCGGAGCAGTATGCGGGGAATGCCTTGGGCTCAATCTCGATGGTGGGGACGTTTTTGCACACCCCCTTGCAGCCGCCGTCGTTTTCCTTCCAGAGCACCGAGATCCCGGCATGTTGCAGCACGTCCAGCAAGCCGTCCTGGGACTGGGCCCTGGCCTCGTCATAGCCGCGCCGGGTCATGTTCGAGAACATGCAGGGCACGGAGAGCGCCGTGGCGGTGCCGCAGGAGCGCACGTTCCTGAACGAGACCACATTGGCCTCCTTCTCGGTGAAGCCGTTGGTCTCCTTCTCGTAGCCGTTGAGGGAGTAGTTCTGGCTGCGGGCCGTCTCCCCCACCACCAGGAACATCAGGGTCGGCTTCTCATGCTGGCCGATCACCCTGGCATCGGTGCCGATCTGCTGGTAGGGAATGGGAGTGGCGAAGACCACATCCCGGGCGTACTTGTAGAGCCCATGCACATAGTTGGCGGGCACTATCTCCTTGCCGAGGGACTTGTTGTTGCGCCCGACCGAGGCGTAATCCTGGTAATAGAGGGCGGCAGCCCCCATCAGAAACAGCAAGGAGAGGGCGATGGAACCGAGGCGCAGACCCAGTCCCTTGTACCAGGGACGGGGGTACTCAATCTTCACCCACAGCAGGACCAGCACCGGCAGCAGGCCGGTCAGCAGGAACCAGAGCACCACGGAGCCGTTGAGGTAGGAGCCCGCCTCCCCGCTGTTGGTCTCGATGATGTTCTGCATCATGCCCATGTCGAAGATCACCCCGTACTTGAGCATGGCGTAGCTGACCAGGGAGCCGGTCAGGATGAGCAAGGCGAAAAAGGGCTTGAGCAGATAACGGAAGGTAAAGGGCAGGAACACCGCGTTGAGGGCCGCCACCAGTACCAGGGGAATGGAAAGGACAAACCCCGCCTTGACGTGTTCAAGGGCGCTGAGAATGCGATAAAAGTGCAGGAAAATGGGCCAGTTGAAGACCAGTGCAAACAGCAGCACCAGCAACAGATTGACCTTCATCACTCCCAGAGTGAGACGCATAGAGAGACTCCGACAAACCAGTGGAACTAACAACCTGCCAGCAGGCTTCGTGGTGACCATCCCGACACTCGGCCCTGAAAAACAGGACAAGAGCCAGGGAGATCCAGATACGGGGTCATCCTAGGACGGCAAACTTAAGCGAACATTAAGAGAGGAAATCGAACCACAAGGGGAGGTGCGCGGTCTGGCACATAAAAAAACGGCAGCCCGGGCTGCCGTTTTTGCGAAGGTAAACAAGGTGTCGCACCTGTGTGTTCGCGAACCTGAACAGGGTCGCGAGAGGCCGGCGATCTCGCCGGAGCCAGGGAAGAGGACCGTTATGGCCTCCTCCCTCTTGCTCTGGGGGATCACAGGGTCGCGGCGATCTCGTCGGAGCCAGGGCAGAGGACCGTTGTGGTCGCCCTCCCCTTGCCCTGGGGGATCACAGGGTCGCGGCGATCTCGTCGGAGATGGAGCCGTTGTGGTACACCTCCTGCACATCGTCCAGATCTTCCAGCATGTCGATGAGGCGCATCAGCTTGGGCGCGGTCTCGGCATCCAGTTCCGCCTCGGTGGAGGGGATCATGGTCACTTCGGCGCTCTCGGGCTTGAAGCCGGCAGCTTCCAGACCGTCCAGCACGGTGCCGAAGTCGTTCGGGGTGGTGTAGACCTCTATGGTGCCATCTTCTTCGGTCACCACGTCGTCGGCACCGGCTTCCAGCGCGGCGTCCATCAGGGCGTCTTCATCGGCGCCCACGAAGGTCAGCACCCCCTTCTTGGTGAACAGATAGGCCACGGAGCCGTCGGTCCCCAGGTTGCCGCCGCACTTGCTGAAGGCGTGACGCACTTCGGCCACGGTACGGTTGCGGTTGTCGGTCAAGCACTCCACCATGACGGCGGAACCGGCCGGGCCGTACCCTTCGTACACGATGGTCTCGAGCTGCTCGCCGTCACCGCCGCCGGCCCCACGGGCGATCGCGCGGTTGATGGTGTCGCGGGTCATGTTGCTGGTCAGGGCTGCCGCTACCGCCGCACGCAGGCGGGGGTTGTTGGCAGGATCCGCATCACCCAGACGCGCGGAGGTGGTGATTTCGCGGATCAGCTTGGTGAAGATCTTGCCGCGCTTGGCGTCTTGCGCCGCCTTGCGGTGTTTGATGTTGGCCCATTTACTGTGACCTGCCATAGGGACTCTCCGTTATATTTCAATCAATTAGAGAATTATTGGGCTGACCGCATTAGCGGCCAGTCCCTTTCTTATTTGTTGCCTTTAAACACCGACTCGTCTTTGACGGTGGTCGCAATCGCCAGCTCGCCCAGCTGGGTCGGGTTGGCAAAGCTCGGGGCGTCCGTCATCAGACAGGCGGCCGCCGTGGTTTTCGGGAAGGCGATGACATCCCGGATGTTGTCGGTGCCAGTCAGCAGCATGCTGAGGCGGTCCAGACCAAACGCCAGGCCGGCGTGGGGCGGGGTGCCGTATTTCAGGGCATCCAGCAGGAAGCCGAACTTCAGGCGCTGCTCGTCCGGGGTGATCCCCAGGATGTCGAACACGGTGGCCTGCATCTCGCTGTTGTGGATACGCACAGAGCCGCCACCCACTTCGTAGCCGTTGATCACCATGTCGTAGGCGTTGGCGTAAGCGCCCACCGGGTTCGCTTTCAGCTCGCTCGGGCCCAGGTTGCTCGGGGCGGTGAAGGGGTGGTGCATGGCCGCCAGACCGCCTTCGCCGTCTTCCTCGAACATGGGGAAGTCGATGACCCAGAGCGGCTTCCAGACGTTCTCCACCAGACCCAGATCGCGGCCCACCTTGAGGCGCAGGGCGCCCATGGCGTCGCACACCACTTTCTTGGAGTCGGCGCCGAAGAAGATGATGTCGCCATCCATCGCGCCGGTGCGGGCCAGGATCTCGCGCACGATGGCGTCAGAGAGGAACTTGGCCACCGGGGACTGCACGCCCTCGAGGCCGCTGGCCGCGTCGTTGACCTTCATCCAGGCCAGGCCCTTGGCACCGTAGATGCCGACGAACTTGGTGTACTCGTCGATCTGCTTGCGGGACAGCTCCGCGCCACCCGGTACCTTCAGGGCCGCCACACGGCCTTTCGGATCCTTGGCAGGACCGGCGAACACGGCGAACTCCACCTCGGTCAAGAGATCTGCCACGTCCACCAGCTCCATCGGCAGGCGCAGGTCCGGCTTGTCGGAGCCGAAGCGGCGCATGGCCTCGTCGAAGGTCATGATGGGGAAGTCACCCAGGTCCACGTTCAGGATGTGCAGCCAGAGCTTGCGGATCATCTCTTCCATGATTTCACGCACCTGGGGCGCGGTCATGAAGGAGGTCTCCACGTCGATCTGGGTGAATTCCGGCTGGCGGTCGGCACGCAGGTCTTCGTCGCGGAAGCACTTGACGATCTGGTAGTAGCGGTCGAAGCCGGACATCATCAGCAACTGCTTGAACAGCTGGGGGGACTGCGGCAGGGCGTAGAACTTGCCCTTGTGCACGCGGCTCGGCACCAGGTAGTCACGGGCCCCTTCCGGGGTCGCCTTGGTCAGCATCGGGGTCTCGATGTCGAGGAAGCCGTGCTCGTCCATGAAGCGGCGCACGAAGGCACTGGCCTTGGCACGGGTCTTCAGGTACTTGGCCATCTCGGGGCGACGCAGATCCAGGTAGCGGTACTTGAGGCTCACCTCTTCGCTGTTGACCTGGTTGAAGTCAAGGGGCAGCGGCTCGGCACGGTTGATGATGGTCAGCTCGTGGGCGAACACCTCGATGGCACCGGTGGCCATGTCGCTGTTGCGCTGGGAGTCGGGGCGGGTACGCACCACGCCGGTCACCTGGATGCAGAACTCGCCGCGCAGCTCGGAGGCCAGGGCAAAGGCGTCCGGCTTGTCCGGATCGAAGAACACCTGCACGATGCCCTCGCGGTCGCGCATGTCGATAAAGATGAGGCCGCCGAGATCACGACGACGATGGACCCAACCGCACAATGTAATGGTCTGCCCGGCATGGGCCTCATTGACCTGTCCGCAATAGATAGAGCGCATGGACTTCTTCCTTCGAAATGGTAGAGAGACGGTTCATCCTGGGTCGCCGGGCACGACTGGCAAGCACCGTCTGTCTCACAGCTGGCCAGATCCTGCTTCTTGCCCGGTTTGAAATCTGTCTCGGGTCATCCGGCTCCCCGAGCCGGATTCTTGCCGCCGCCCCAGGCATGCCCCCGATCCCGACCGGGATGACGAGTGGGCGCCGGGGTATCGGCTGGCGTCGTTGTCTGGCCACTGCCGGGCCGCGATCATCGTCACCCGGGGGCTCGGTCGCGCGCATTACGACAATGTGGCAAACAAAAGGGTTGGCATTATAGAGGAAAACCTCCATTTGGGTAAAATGGCCCGCAGCCCCCTTTACCCTGTTTTTTGTTGTTCTGGCGCAAAAAGGAGGGCAAAAGTGCGCCAACCTGCCGACAGGAACCATCATGAGCCTCTATTTGGGCCTGCCCCAGTGGTCACACCCGGCCTGGCCCGGCCAGTTGCTGGGGATGAATGCCAGGCCCGCCGAGCACCTCGCCGACTATGCCCGGGTGTTCAACTCCGTGGAGGGCAACACCACCTTCTACGCCTCACCGACCCCGGAGACGGTGCAGCGCTGGGCTGATGCGGTCCCCGACCACTTTCGCTTCAGCTTCAAGTTTCCCAAGGAGATCAGCCACCAGAGCGATCTGGTGAGCGCGGACAAACAGGTGACGGCCTTCATCCGCCTGCTGGCCCCCCTGCATGACAAGCTGGGGCTGCTCAAGCTGCAACTGCCCGCCCGCTTCGGGCCAGAGGGGCTGGCCCGTCTGGATGCCTTCTTCGCGCGGCTGCCCCAGGATTTCACCTATGCCCTCGAGGTGCGCCACCCCGATTTCTTCGCCAAGGGGGAGGCGGAACGGGCCCTCAACCGGATGCTGATGGCGCGGGACATCAATCGCATCATGCTCGACAGCCGACCGCTCTTCTCGGTGCCCGCCACCACGGCCGCCATGATCGATGCCCAGGGCAAGAAACCCAGGTTGCCGGTCCATCTGCTGGCCACGGGGGGTGCCCCGGTGGTGCGCCTGATTGGTTTGCCTCAAATCGAGGACAATCACCCATTTTTGCCACCATGGTTGCCACATTGGAAACGATGGCTCCAGGAGGGCAAGGATCTCTACCTCTTTGTCCACACCGCTGACAATGCCCAGGCCCCCGAACTCGCACGGCAGATCAGCCGCCTGCTCGGCCAGGAGATGGCCCCCTGGCCAGGAGAAAACGATCGCGCCCGCCAGGGGGTGCTGCCCTTTTGAGCGGCCCCCTCCCCGCCCCTTCTCCGTCCCCAAAAAAAGCCGCTTTTTTTGTGGTCCCACCGGGGTTGGCGTCAAGACAAACGCCCGCCTTTCCTCTACACTAGCGCCCCAAGTAAGGTCCCGGGCCTGGGTGCATGGCAATGCGTTGCCCACCCCAGCCCGGCACCCTGAGGGCCCGGACCATGGCCCGTTGCGAACAGGGGCAGCCCGAAGGATCCCGGAGCAAGCCACCCCGTTCGTCAACCGGTGACGACGCCATTTCGATGCCCGTCCACCCAAGATTCAATTGAATAAAACAGCCGCCCACCACACCGGCTGTCAGGTTGCGTCAGCATGCACGATCAGATTTTTGCCGCCCCTATCGCCCGTCTGGGAGACTTCTGCTTTGACGAGCAGGTCGTCGACGTCTTCCCCGACATGATCCAGCGCTCGGTGCCCGGTTACAGCAACATCATCTCCGCCATCGGCATGATGGCCGCCCGCTACGCCCAGCCCCAGAGCCGCCTCTACGATCTCGGCTGCTCCCTCGGCGCCGCGACCCAGGCCATGCGCCGCCACGTCACCCAGCCCGGCTGCCAGATCACGGCGGTGGATCTCTCCCACCCCATGATCGAGCGGGCCCGCGCTCACCTCTCGGGCTTCAAGTCCGAGGTGCCGGTGGAACTCATCGAGGCGGACATCTGCGACATCCCCATCGAGAACGCCTCCGTGGTGGTGCTCAACTTCACCCTGCAGTTCGTCGCCCCCGAGAAGCGGGCCGCCCTCATCGCGCGCATCTTTGACGGCCTGCGCCCCGGCGGCATCCTTATCCTGAGCGAGAAGTTCCGCTTCGATGACGAGCAGGTCAACGAGCTGCTCATCGACTTGCACCTCGACTTCAAGCGGGCCAACGGCTACAGCGAGCTGGAAATCAGCCAGAAGCGCACCGCCCTTGAGAACGTGATGCGTACCGACACCCTGGCGGTCCATCAGGCGCGCCTGCGGGACGCCGGCTTCACCCACCTGGACCTCTGGTTCCAGTGCTTCAACTTCGGCTCCATGATTGCCATCAAAGCCAGCGACACCAACTAAGCCATGATCGATTTCGCCCATTTTTATCAACTGATCGCCAAGAACCGGTTGAGCCACTGGCTGCACACCCTGCCCGCCCAGCTGCACGCCTGGCAGCACGACAACCTGCACGGGGATCTGCCGCGCTGGAACCGCGCCCTCGCCAAGCTGCCCGTCGTGGCCCCCGGCCGGATCGAGCTCAAAGAGCGGGTCGCCATCGGCGGCTCCGATAGCCTGGGAGAGGGTGAGCGCAAGAAGACCGAGAGCCTGTTGCGCCAGCTCATGCCCTGGCGCAAGGGCCCCTTCCATGTGCACGGCATCCACATCGACACCGAGTGGCGCTCCGACTGGAAGTGGGATCGGGTGCTGCCCCACATCAGCCCGCTCCAGGGCCGCTACGTGCTGGACGTGGGCTGCGGCAGCGGCTACCACCTCTGGCGCATGGTGGGGGAAGGGGCGAAACTGGCGGTCGGCATCGACCCGAGCCCGCTGTTCCTCTGCCAGTTCGAAGCCATTCGCCACTTCGCAGGCAACGACCAGCGCGCCCACCTGCTGCCCCTCGGTATCCAGGAGCTGCCGGATCTGCGGGCCTTTGACACCGTCTTCTCCATGGGGGTGCTCTATCATCGCAAGTCCCCCATCGAGCACATCGAGCAGTTGCGCAACCAGCTCAAAGACGATGGGGAGCTGGTGCTCGAGACCCTGGTGGTGGACGGCGACGAAAACCAGGTGCTGATGCCCTCCGATCGCTACGGCAAGATGCGCAACGTCTGGTTCCTCCCCTCGAGCGCGGCCCTCACACGCTGGGTCGAGCGCTGCGGGTTCACCGAGGTGCGCATCGTCGACGAGAATATGACCAGCACCGACGAACAGCGTCGTACCGACTGGATGATTAACGAGTCCCTGAGTGACTATCTGGATCCACACAATCCTGCACTCACGGTCGAAGGATACCCGGCACCCAAACGTGCCGTACTGATCGCCAGAAAGGCCAAAGACTAGCCGATGGCGGCTGTGGAAGTTACACTGACCCAATTCCAGGAAGCACAGTTAAATGAATGACATGAAAAGCAAATTAAAAGGAATGACCCTGCTCTCCCTGCTCAGTCTCGGCGGGTGTGTCAGTATGGAAAAAGCCCCCCCGGCCCCGACCCTGACGCTGGCCGAGCTGCGCAACGAGATCTCGTTGAGCGAGCAACGTCTGCAAACATCCATGGAACAGCAACAGAAGCAGTATGTGCAGCAACAGCACCTGCTGGTTCAGCTCAACACCGATGTCACCAACATGAAAGAGTCCGTGAAGAAAGTCGACAGCAAGCTGGCTACCCTGCCTCCCGAGCCGCCCAAGGCCATGCCCATTCCCGCCGAGAAGTGCCCGGCGCCGAGCCAGGGCCACACCGTCGATGGCAAGCTGCTGGTGGGTGAAGCGGAGTGGATCTGGGTTGACGCCGCCAACGACGCCTTCCAGGCCCGGGTCGACACCGGCGCAACTACCTCCTCCATCAGCGCCCAGGAGATCACCATCTTCGAGCGCAACGGCAAGAACTGGGTGCGCTTCTTCCTGAGCCACCAGGAGATGGACGACAAGATCCAGATTGAAGCGCCCCTGGTGCGTCACGTGCGGGTCCGTCAGGCTTCCGCCGACGATCTCGACCGTCGCCCCGTGGTCCGCCTCGCCGTGCGCATCGGCGACATGACCGAGAAGGCCGAATTTACCCTGAAGGACCGCAGCGACATGACCTTCCCCGTGCTGCTGGGCCGTGAATTCCTCAAAGACATCGCCGTGGTCGACGTGGCCCGCGAATATATCCAACCCAAACCCAAGCTCAAGGATGTGAAATAATCCATGGTTTCCCGTAAGCCGTTCTATCTGCTGGTCGCCCTGCTCTACATCGTCGGCCTGGGGATGACCTTCTATCATCACATCGCGCTGGACGTCCCGCTCACGCCGGGTGAAAAGCGCCAGATCTGGTCCATCGAAGCCAAGCTCGAGTTCGAGGCCACCGGCGAGCCGGTGATCGCCTCCCTGGCCATTCCGGGCACCCAGCCCGGCTTCACCCTGATGAACGAGAACGCCGCGAGCCCGGGCTATGGCCTGTCGTTCGTGGAAAAAGATGGGGATGCCCGCGCCGAGTGGTCCATCCGCACCGCCTCCGGCCGTCAGGAGCTTTACTACCGGGTCGACATGATGGCCGATGCCCATGCCAAGCCCGCCGCCAACCCGCAGCCGCCCGCCATCGAGAAGCAGATCGAGAGCGAGCCCTACGCCACGGCCATGAAGCAAATCCTGGAGCGCGCCCAGGAGCGCTCCGCCGACGGCTACACCCTGACCCGCGAGATCATCAAGGAGATCGAGAAGCAGGAACAGAACGCCGAGCTGCTCAAGTCCCACAAGAGCCGCGCCAATCTGATTGCCGAGCTGCTCAACAACGCGGACGTCCCGGCCCGGGTGGTTCACGCCCTCAGTCTGGAAGATGGCCGCCGCCGTCAGGAGCTGGTGGATTACCTGCAGGTCTTCAACAGCCCGACCGACTACAAGCTGTTCAACCCGCAAAGCGGTGAACAGGGTCAACCGGCCAACCTGCTGCTGTGGGAGTACAACTCCGGCGCCCTCCTGGACGTCACCGGCGGTCACAACTCCCGCGTCACCTTCTCGATGATCGAGCAGGAGCAACCGGTCAACGTGGCCCTGGCCCAGAAGTTCGAAAAATCCGAGATGATGAACTTCTCCATCCACAGCCTGCCCCTGGAAGAGCAAGCCCTGTTCAAGGGTCTGCTGCTCATCCCCATCGGCGTGCTGATGGTGGTGTTCCTGCGGGTCATCGTGGGGATCAAGACCTCCGGCACCTTCATGCCGGTGCTGATCGCGGTCGCCTTCATCCAGACCTCGCTGGTCACCGGCCTCATCGGCTTCCTGCTGATCGTCGGCACCGGCCTGGTGATCCGCTCCTACCTCTCGAGGCTGAACCTGCTGCTGGTCGCCCGGATATCGGCGATCATCATCATGGTGATCTCGATGATCGGCATCTTCTCGGCGTTCGCCTTCAAGCTGGGGCTGACCGACGGCATGAAGATCACCTTCTTCCCGATGATCATCCTCTCCTGGACCATCGAACGCATGTCCATCCTGTGGGAAGAAGAGGGTCCCAAAGAGGTGTTCCGCCAGGGCGGCGGCTCCCTGCTGGTGGCGGTCATCGCCTACCTGGCCATGGACAACGAGCTCATTCGTCACCTCACCTTCAACTTCCTCGGCCTGCAGCTGGTGCTGATGGCGACCGTGCTGTTGATGGGTAACTACACCGGCTACAAGCTGAGCGAGCTCAAGCGCTTCAAGCCGCTGGTGGACGAGATGAAGTCTGGTGCCACCCCGGGTAAGGACAAGTAACAGATGTGGTTCTGGCAGAAATACACCAGTCCGTGGAGCCTGTCCCAGGCAGGCATCCTCGGCATGAACAAGCGCAACCACTCCTATATCAGCCGCTACAACCCGCGCCGCCTCTATCCGCTGGTGGATGACAAGCTCAAGACCAAGCGCATCGCGCTGGATGCGGGGGTGACGGTGCCTGAACTCATCGGCACCATCCGCGAGCAGCACGACGTGACTCGCATCACCGAGCTGGTGAAGGACTGGCCGGGCTTCTGCATCAAGCCGGCCCGCGGCTCCGGCGGCAAGGGGATCCTGGTGATCCTCCGCCAGGAGGACGGCCTCTTCTACAAGCCCAACGGCAGCGCCGCCAACGGCCAGGATCTGGAGCGCCATGTCTCCAACATCCTGGCGGGGCTCTATTCCCTCGGCGGCAAGCCCGACGTGGCGCTGGTGGAAGGGCTCATCAACTTCGACGACGTGTTCGACGGCTACTCCTTCGAAGGGGTCCCCGATGCCCGGGTGATCATCTTCAAGGGGTTCCCGGTGATGGCTATGATGCGCCTCTCGACCTCGGCTTCCGATGGCAAGGCGAACCTGCACCAGGGCGCCGTGGGGGTGGGCCTGTGCCTGCGCACCGGCCGCGCCCTGCGGGCGGTGCAGTTTGGCAACCCGCTGCGCCACCACCCGGACACCGGCCTGGATCTCTATGATCTGAAGGTGCCCCACTGGGACACCCTGCTCAACCTGGCGGCCTCCTGCTACGAGATGTCCGGTCTTGGCTACATCGGGACCGACATGGTGCTGGACAAGTTCCGCGGCCCCATGCTGCTGGAGCTCAACGCCCGTCCGGGCCTTGCCATCCAGATCGCCAACGGTCGCGGCCTGGTGCCCAACCTCAAGACCATCGAGAAGCTGGGTCAGGTCAAGATGAACGTGGAGCAGCGGGTCAACTTCGCCAAGGATCACTTCGGTATCTTCGACGAATAGTCCGTCCCCCTTCTGCAAAAACGCGCCCACCGGCGCGTTTTTTTATGGCCGCTCCTGCGCGCAGGGCGCCCCGCCGGAAGGCCGATCCCCGTCACATCCCATGGCGGCGCCCCTTCAATGGCGCGGCACAAGGGGATAAGCTCCTGACGCATCAGGGGTCGCCAGCTCATCGGCGCAGGCCCCCATGTGCGTGAAGCAGTGCGCCTGCCAGGGGGCACCGATTTGTCGGCGACAACGGTGCCTCTCGATGGTAGATTAATCAAATCAAATAGATAGCATCGATCGGGTTTCTCCTATGCAACGTTGGCCCAGCCTGAAGCAGCTCCAGTATCTGGTCGCTCTGGACGAGCACAAGAATTTCAACCGCGCCGCCAAGGCCTGCCATGTCAGCCAGTCGACCCTGAGTACCGGGATCCAGACCCTGGAGGACATGATGAACCTGCAACTGGTAGAGCGGGATCACAAGAGCTTCATCATGACGCCGGTCGGCATGGAAATCGTGGCGCGGGCGCGCAACCTGCTCTCCGACGCCCGGGATCTGATGGAACTGGGGCAGCAGCAGGGGGGCGTCATGCACGGCACGGTGCGCCTGGGCTGCATCCCCACCATCGCCCCCTTCCTGCTGAGCAAGCTGCTGCAGGTGTGCGGCAAGGCCTATCCGGATCTGGAGCTGCTGCTGCGGGAAGACACCACCACCAATCTGCTCAAGCAGCTGGAGCAGGGGCAGCTCGATCTGCTGATCCTGGCGCTGCCGGTGGAGATCGGCGGCTTCCACAGCAAGACCGTCGGCCAGGATCCCTTCCACATGGTGATGCCCTCCCACATGGCGGCGGGCCTGCACATGCCGTTCGACTACAAGGAGCTGCCCAACCAGAGCATCTTCCTGCTGGAGCGGGAGCACTGCCTGACGGAGCACGCGGTGAGCGCCTGTCGGCTGCGGGACAAGAGCAAGATCAACCCGTTCGCCGCCACCAGTCTGCACACCCTGGTGCAGATGGTAGGGGCCGGTCTTGGCACCACCTTCCTGCCCCAGATGGCCATAGATGCGGGCATCCTCGACAACACGGACCTGGTGGCCATTCCCCTGCCCGGTGAGAAACCCTATCGGGAGATAGGCCTGGTGTGGCGCCCCAGCACCACCCGGGTACAGACCTTCTACAAGATTGCCGAGCTGCTGACGCCGCTCATTACCCCCAAACCGGCGGGGTGATCCAGTGGCTGCCCCCACAGGCGGCCACTCCTCAATGCCGTTGTCATTCAGGTTCCAGGCAGGATCATCGTCTATGATGAACCCCGTGCCCTATCAAGGAGTTGAGATGTTTCGCACCTTGCTGCTTCCCCTGCTGGCCCTGCTTCTCGCCGCCTGCTCCAGCACGCCGGAGCCTCCCCCTCCCGTGCGCCAGAGCGGCGCATTCGACAACTTCTATCAGCAGTGGCGCGGCGTGCCCTATCGCATGGGCGGTACCAGCCGCGCCGGTCTCGACTGCTCCGCCTTCACCCAGCTCGCCTACAGCCAGGTGCTGGGCTTCACCCTGCCCCGCACCACGGAATCCCAGGCGAGCCTCGGCCGCCCGGTGGACAGATACCGTCTCCAGCACGGGGACCTGGTCTTCTTCAAGACCGGCTGGCAGCAGTACCACGTCGGGGTCTACACCGGGGCAGGTGAGTTCATCCACGCCTCCACCAGCAAGGGCGTGATCCGCTCGCGCCTCGACAACGTCTACTGGAACAGCCGCTACTGGCAGGCCCGCAGGCTGGTCCAGTAGGTGCGACCCCAAACATGAAAAGACCCCTCGGGGCCTTTTCATGTTGTTGCCGGGTCAGTGCTTGCGGTGCCAGCGGGGCGAGGTGGCGCGCTCTCCCCAGGGGGTCATGCAGGGCAGCAGGGCCCCCTCGATGACGTCCTCATGGCTCGCCAGCGCCAGGGCAATCTTCTCGTGGAGCAGGCGCAGCAGGTTCTTCTCCTGGCCCGCCAGGGAGTGGCCCGCGGCGAAATACTCCTGCTGATGTTGCAGCGCCAGCTTCTGGGCAAACTCATAGGTGTTGAAACTGTCCGGCATGCGCGCGATCACGTCATCCAGCCGGGCCAGCAGGCTATGCAATTCCCTGGTCATGTGCGGTTCTCCCTCCGAGTTGGTGCCCCACAATTACCCCTTATTAGATAGAAGACCAATCCGGATGCCTCAAAAATGGGAGCCCGGACACAGTTCCGGGCAACGCTGCCCACTGGCAGCCACCCTCTGCCCTCACCCGGTTTACAAGTCGGCAACGAATCGCTAGATTTGGACCGACTAATCAGTCGGTCACTTTTCGTGCGGAGCATGCCATGGACACCACCGTCACCCCCGCCTCACCGGACAAGTTCTCCCTCCCCGAGCAGCTGCATCGGCTCAGGCAGGCCAGCCAGGCCACCCCCATGCCGGATCTGGCGTCCCGCCTCGCCAGACTTGACGCCCTCAAGCAGGGGCTGCTGCACCACAAGCAGGCACTGTGTCAGGCCCTGGCCCGGGACTATGGCCTGCGTAGCGACTACGACAGCCTGATCGCCGATGTGCTCCCCTGCGTCATGCAGATCAACTACACCCTGAAACGGCTCAAGGGGTGGATGAAACCGGAGCGCCGTCATTCCGGCCTGCTGCTGGCCCCCGCCAGGGTCGAGGTGCACTATCAGCCCCTCGGCGTGGTCGGCATCATGGTGCCCTGGAATTTCCCGGTGATGCTGAGCCTCGGGCCCCTCATCGGCGCCCTCGCCGCCGGCAACCGCGCCATGATCAAGCTCTCCGAGTTCACCCCTCACACCAACGCCGTGCTGCGCTCCCTGCTCGATGAGGCCCTCTGCGGTGACGAGGTGGTGGTCATCGAGGGGGATGCGGAGATCGCGGCCGCCTTCAGCGCCCTCCCCTTCGACCATCTCATCTTCACCGGCTCCACGGCGGTGGGTCGGCTGGTGATGGCCGCGGCCGCCCCCCAGCTCACCCCCCTCACCCTGGAGCTCGGCGGCAAGAGCCCCTGTCTCATCGCCCCCGACATGCCCCTGGCCCTGGCGGTGGAGCGGATGATCTTCGGCAAGAGCCTCAACGCCGGCCAGATCTGCGTGGCCCCCGACTACGTGCTGCTGCCGAGGGGGCAGGAGCAGGCCTTCATCGAGGCCTATCAGGCCCATTTTCGCCGCCTCTACCCCAAAGGGCTCGAGAGCCCGGATTATGGCGCCATCATCAACGCTCCCCAGTACGAGCGGCTCACCGCCTGGCTGGAAGAGGCGAGGCAGGCCGGCGCCCAGACCCACCCCTGCGTCACGCCCGCCCGGGATGACGCCACCCGCAAACTGGTGCCCCACCTGCTGACCGAGGTACCCGGCCACTGCCAAGTGATGCAGCAGGAGATCTTCGGCCCCCTGCTGCCCCTGGTGCCCTATGACGACATCGAGGAGGCCCTGGCCTATGTGGTGGCCCGGCCCCGCCCCCTGGCGCTCTATCTCATGAGCCTGGACGAGACGCTGCAGCGCCGCCTCATTCGGGAGACCCACGCCGGGGGCATGGCCATCAACGAGAGCCTGTTCCAGGTGGCGGCGGACGATGCCCCCTTCGGCGGCATCGGTCCCTCCGGCATGGGCCACTATCACGGCCGCGAGGGGTTTCTCACCTTCTCCAAGGCCAAGACCGTGCTGCGCCGCGGGCGCTTCAGCACAGGCTCCCTCATTCACCCCCCCTATCGGCGCTGGTACCAGCGGCTGATGATGGCCCTGTTCCTGCGCTAGGAGGCGAGATGCGAGAAACCATGACCGACAAACGCCGCCAGATCCTGGATGCCGCCCTGGCCCTGTGCGCGGAGGATGGCCTGCAGGGCGCCGCCACCGCCCGCATCGCCAAGGCGGCCGGGGTGGCCAATGGCACCCTGTTTCATCACTTTCCCAGCAAGGAGGTGCTGATCCAGTGCCTCTACCAGGACATCAAGCTGCGCCTTGGCGCCGCCATCACCGAGGCCGATGCCGCCCTGCCGCTCCAGGCGCAGGCCCGCCACTACTGGCACCAGGCCATGGGCTGGATGCAGGCCCACCCCCGTGAGCTCAGGTTCGTGCTGGGCTTTTTCCACTCCCCCCTGCTGGCCCGCCCCCTGCGCAGCCAGATCCTGGCGGAGACCCTGCATTTTCTGCCGAGCCTGCTCGCCCGGGGCCAGGCCAGCGGCGAGCTGATGTCGGCCCCGCCTGCCCTGATGCTGGAGGTGTGCCAGGGCCAGTTTCTGGCCTGCGCCTCCCTCTTTGTCGATCAGCCTGAACTGGGAGAAGACCCCCACTGGCAGGAGAGCGCCTTCACCCTCTTCTGGTCCGCCATCAGCGGAGGTTCCCATGCGCCCTGACGCCCTGCTTGCCACCGGCAGACGCCTCTGGATTGGCAGCCTGCTCTGGATCATCGGCCGCACCCTGTGCCGCGCCGCCCGGGTCGACGAGGCGGTGCGCCGCGAGCTTGCCCCCCTGCCGGACGGCCTCACCATCAGGCTCGAGGTAAACGGCATGACCCGGGGGCTGAGTCTCTACAAGTTCGCGGGGCGCTGGCACTGCGGTGAGGAGGCTGGCAGGGCGCACTCGACCTGTGCCCATGACGGCCACCACCTCCTGCGGGTGCGCTTCAAGCACCCCGCCGTCGCCTTTCGCGCCCTCAGCTTTCGCCTCGGCATCAACCAGGCCTTTTGCGAAAACCGGCTGCTGGTGGAGGGGGATCTCGACGCGGCCATGCACCTGGTGCGGGCGCTTGAGCAGTTGCAGAGCCTGATCCTGCCCGCCTTCATCGCGCGGCCCCTGCTTCGCCACTACCCGGACCCGCATCGCAAGCTCGCGCGGGCCTGCCACATCTATCTGGGTCTGCTGACCGGTTGAACACGAGGAGAACGGGATGAGCCGTTATTACGATTTTTTCTGCCCGGTCAAGCTGATGGCAGGGGAGCAGGCACTGGAGCAGTTGCCGGATGCCTTGAGGGGATTGGGGGCTGGCCGCCCGCTGCTGCTCACCGACAAGGGGGTCAGCGGCAGCGGGCTCGCCACCCTGCTGGCCGGTGTGATGGCCGAAGGGGCCTTGCCGGTCGCCGCCATCTGGGACGAGATCCCGGCAGACTCCTCCACCGCCGTGGTGGAGCGGATCGCCCGCCACTACCGGGAGCTGGGCTGTGACAGCCTGCTAGCCCTTGGCGGCGGCTCCGTCATCGACACCGCCAAGGCGGTGAACATACTGGCGACCCTGGGGGGCGAACGGCTGCTCGACTATGCCGGTGCGGATTGCCTGACCCATCCCCTCAACCCCTTGGCGGTGGTCCCCACCACGGCGGGGACCGGCTCCGAAGTGACCCTGGTGGCGGTGATCAAGGATGAAGGGAGCGGGCGCAAGGTGCCCTTCACCTCCCCCTTCCTGCTGCCCCGGCTGGCGGTGCTGGATCCCCGCTTCACCCTGGGGCTGCCGCTGCCCATCACCGCTGCCACCGCCATGGATGCCATGACCCACGCCATCGAGGCCTTCATCGGCAACGGCAAGAACCCGGTCAGTGACGCCCTGGCCCTGATGGCGGTGGAGAAGATTGCCACCGCCCTGCCCAGGGTGCTGGCCCACCCGACGGACAAGGGCCTGCGGCTGCAACTGGCAGAGGGCTCCACCCTGGCGGGCATGGCGTTTTCCAACTCCATGGTGGGGCTGGTGCACGCCCTCGGCCACAGTCTGGGGGCGCGCTGCCACCTGCCCCATGGCCTCTGTATGAACCTCTTCCTGCCCACCGTGCTCGACTACAACCGGCCCGGCATCGACCCCGAGCTCGCCCGCCTGCTGCTGCCCCTGGTGGGGCCGGAGCGCTTTGCCGCGACCCCGGCCGAGGGGAGACCCCAGGCCACCATCGAGGCGTTGCAGGCACTGCGCGATACCCTGTGGCAGACGGTCAAGCTGCCCCGCACCCTGCGGGAGGCGGGCCTCACCGACAAGGCGCTGCTGCCCGGGATCCGGGATCTCGCCATCAACGATGGCGCCCTGCTCTACAACCGCAAGGATGCGGACAGGGACCAGTTGCTGGTCCTGCTGGAGCGAGTCTGGGAGTAACGGGCCCTTGCCCGTCAGGCATCGGGGGTGAAGACCCCGGTGGAGAGGTAGCGATCCCCCCGATCGCAGATGATCGCCACCACCACCCCCTGCCCGATCTCTGCCGCCACCCGCAAGGCCCCGGCCACGGCGCCACCCGAGCTGACACCGCAGCAGATCCCCTCCTCCCGCGCCAGGCGGCGCATCATGACGAGGGACTCTTCCAGTGTCACATCCAGCACCCCATCGACCCGCGCAGGCTCGAAGATGGCGGGCCGGTAGGCCTCGGGCCAGCGGCGAATGCCGGGGATCTGGCTCCCCTCGGCCGGTTGCAGGCCGATCACCGCCACCGCCGGGTTCTGCTCCTTGAGGTAGCGGGAGACCCCCATGATGGTGCCCGTGGTGCCCATGGCCGAGACGAAGTGAGTGACCGCCCCGCCGCTCTGGCGCCAGATCTCGGGGCCGGTGGAGCGGTAGTGGGCATCCGGGTTGGCGGGGTTGTTGGGGCGAATAGAGAAAACGGAAAAAATCGTACGCTAAGGTTTTCCGGGCAGCCTTAGCGGCCGAAACTTCCCGTCCTCCAGCCTGCGGCTCTGCCGCCAGACATAATCGCCGGTCAGATTGATGTGCTCCCACCCCAGCGGCGACAGGTATTGCAGCAGCTCACCATCCACCGACTTCCCCGCATCGCCCATCGCCTGGGTGGCGCGCTCCAAGTACACCGTGTTCCACAACACGATGGCGGCCGTCACCAGGTTGAGGCCACTGGCCCGGTAGCGCTGCTGCTCGAAGCTCCGATCCCTGATCTCGCCGAGGCGGTTGAAGAACACCGCCCTGGCCAGGGAGTTGCGGGCTTCGCCCTTGTTCAGTCCAGCATGCACGCGCCGGCGCAGCTCGACGCTTTGCAACCAATCGAGGATGAAAAGCGTGCGCTCGATCCGGCCCAGCTCGCGCAGGGCCACGGCCAGGCCGTTCTGGCGCGGATAGCTGCCGAGCTTGCGCAGCATCAGCGAGGCGGTGACCGTGCCCTGCTTGATCGAGCTGGCCAGGCGCAGGATGTCGTCCCAATGGGCGCGGACGTGCTTGATGTTCAGGGTGCCGCCAACCATTGGGCGCAATGTCGGGTAGTCCTGGACGCTATTCGGAACATACAGCTTGGTTTCTCCGAGGTCGCGGATGCGCGGTGCGAAGCGGAAGCCCAGCAGGTGCATCAGGGCGAAGACATGATCGGTGAAGCCAGCCGTGTCAGTGTAGTGCTCCTCGATCCGCAAGTCGGACTCGTGGTACAGCAGACCGTCGAGCACATAGGTAGAGTCGCGCACGCCGACATTCACCACGCGGGTGCTGAACGGTGCGTACTGGTCGGAGATGTGGGTGTAGAACAGCCGCCCCGGCTCGCTGCCGTACTTCGGGTTGACGTGGCCGGTGCTTTCGCCTCGACCACCCGCCCGGAAGCGCTGGCCATCGGAAGAAGAGGTCGTGCCGTCGCCCCAGTGAGCGGCGAAGGTATGACGGTACTGGTGGTTGACCAGCTCGGCCAGGGCCGCCGAGTAGGTTTCGTCTCGGATGTGCCAGGCTTGCAGCCAGGACAGCTTGGCGTAGGTCAGGCCGGGGCTCGACTCGGCCATCTTGGTCAGCCCGAGGTTGATTGCATCGCCCAGGATCGCTGACAGCAGCAATGTCCGGTCTTTGGCCTCGGCACCGTCCTTCAGGTGTGTGAAGTGGCGGCTGAAGCCCGTCCAGTCGTCCACGTCCATCAGCAGTTCGGTGATCTTGATGCGCGGCAGCAACTGGCTGGTCTGGTCGATCAGCGCCTGCGCGGTATTGGGCACCGCGGAATCCAGCGGGGTGATCTTCAGCCCGGACTCGGTGAGGATGGCATCGGGCAGCTCGTTGTCCTTGGCCAGGCGGGTGACGGTGGCCAGCTGCTCGTCCAGCAGCTGCAAGCGCTCTTCCAGGTACTGGTTGCTGTTCGGGTTGATCGCCAGGGGCAGAGCCTGCGCATGCTTGAGCGCGGCGAACCTCTCTGCCGGCAGCAGGTAGTCGTCGAAGTCGCGGAACTGCCGCGAGCCCTTGACCCAGATGTCACCGGAGCGCAGCGCGTTCTTCAGCTCGGACAGGGCGCAGATTTCGTAGAAGCGCCGGTCGAGGCCTTCCGGGGTTATCACTAGCGGCTTCCAGCGCGGCTTGATGAAGGCGGTGGGCGCATCGGCCGGCACCTTGCGCAGGTTGTAGGCGTTCATCTCGCTCAGGGTCTGCACGGCTGCCAGCACGCCTTGCGCAGCCGGGGCAGCGCGCAGTTCCAGCACCTCCAGCAAGGCCGGCGTGTAACGGCGCAGAGTGGCGAAGTTCTCGCCGACCAGGTGCAGATGGTCGAAGCCTTCCGGCCGGGCCAGCAGCTCGGCCTCGCTGACGCTCTCGGTGAACTCGTCCCAGGGAATCACCGCCTCAATGGCGGCATAGGGATCGCTACCGCTTTCCTTGGCTTCCAGCAGAGCCTGGCCGATCTTCGAGTACAGGCGCACCTTGTCGTTGATCGCCTTGCCCTGCTTCTGGAACTGCTGCTGATGCTTGTGCTTCGCGCTGCTGAACAGCTTGACCAGGATACGGTCGTGCAGATCGACCAACTCATCAATCACCGTCGCGGTGCTCTCCAGCACCACGGCGGCCAGGGTCGCGTAGCGTCGCTGCGGCTCGAACTTGCCGAGGTCTTTGGGCGTCATCTGCCCACCCTCGCGGGCCAGCTTGAGCAGGCGGTTCTGGTGGATGTGTCGGCCCAGGCCTTCGGGCAAGTCCACCAGCTGAAATGTCTTCAGCCGCTCGATGTGTTCGAGCATGTGGCGGGAGTTCGGTTTCAGCGGTGCCTGTCGCAGCCAGGTCAACCAGGTGATGCTGCTGCCGGCCTTGAGCTTCAACAGCTCGTCCAGCTTGGCCCGATGCGAGTCCGTGAGTGGTTCGACCAGGGCGCGGTAGACTCGGCGATTGGCCCGCGCAATGGCCTCCGAACAAGCTCGATCAATTACGCTCAACGCCGGCAGAATGCGCCGCTTCTGTCGCAGGCTCTCCAGGGCCTGACCGGCCAGCAGTAAGCCCTTGTCGGTCTGCTGGGCCAACTCGGTCAGCTCGCGCACCAGGGCGCGGAAGTCGGACAGGCCGAACGGGGCCAGTTGTAGGTAGGTGCGCAGTTCCTGGGCGTGCTCGCGGCGAGTCACGTCGCGTTCGCCGTACTTCAACCAACTCGCCGGGTCGGCCTGAACTTGCTTGGCCACCCACTGGATGACCGGCTCGGGCGGCTCGCTGTCGGTGCCCAACGCATAGCCGGGGTAGCGCAGCAGGCTGAGCTGCACCGCGAAGCCCAGGCGGTTGGCGTCGCCGCGCCGCTGGCGGATCAGCGACAGGTCGGAGTCGTTGAAGGTGTAGTAGCGGATCAGGTCATCCTGGCTTTCCGGCAACGCAAGCAAGGTGTCGCGCTCCGTAGCCGAGAGAATCGAGCGACGCGGCATGGTTCAGTCGTCCTTGCGAAGGTACTGATAGAGGGTTTCTCGGCTGATGCCGAACTCGCGGGCGAGCTGCGCCTTCGGCTCGCCCGCAGCGGCCCGCTGCCGCAGCGTGATGGCTTGCTCGTCGGAGAGGGCTTTCTTGCGGCCCCGGTAGGCACCGCGCTGCTTGGCCAGGGCGATGCCCTCGCGCTGCCGCTCGTGAATCAGGGCGCGCTCAAACTCGGCAAAGGCCCCCATGACCGACAGCATCAGGTTGGCCATCGGCGAGTCCTCGCCGGTGAACACCAGGCCTTCCTTCAAGAACTCGATGCGCACACCGCGCTGGGTCAGCTTCTGCACCAGGCGGCGCAAATCATCGAGGTTTCGTGCCAGGCGATCCATGCTGTGCACCACCACGGTGTCGCCTTCGCGAACGAAACCGAGCATGGCCTCCAGCTGGGGACGCTGGGTGTCCTTGCCCGAGGCTTTGTCGGTGAACAGCTTGCCGACCTCGACCTGTTCAAGTTGGCGTTCCGGGTTCTGGTCGAAGCTGCTGACCCGGACGTAACCGATGCGTTGTCCCTGCAAGATGCCTCCATGGGCTGGATGGGCGGCAGGGCTTGCGTTGGTTTTTGGTTCCATTGCGCCCGAAGCCTTGAATTTGTCAGGCTGAAATCTATGACCTTGGCAAGCATGTGTCAAAGAATGTGAAAGCGGACTCTATTCTGACGGCGTGATGCGCCTTGCCTGACATCCAGTTAGGGTATAGCTCAGGCTGACATCCAAACAGGACGCCCTAGTCCGGGGGTGACTCGCAGAAATTGCCCTCTTCCTGTAGACTGTTGCGGCCATTGAGTTACTAAAGACACTCGATAAGACCTCATGCTTACCCTGCAAAACATGATCTGGCTGCCTACGCCGCCATAGCGCTTCGCCCCCCCGCATCATCTGTGACTGCTTGCTCTGCCAGCGGTCGCTTTCTGCTGTGCTTTAGGTTTTAACACCCGCCACAGCTCCTCTACATCCGACATTTGACCTCGTATCGACCAGCTGCACTTGGCCTGCGCCATGCTGTGCTGCGCGATCCATTGCCTTGGGAATTCTGATGCTCCACTCGTTAAAACAAACCTGGTTATCCAACATCCGTGGCGACATCCTCGCCGGTCTTGTGGTCGCACTGGCCCTAATCCCTGAAGCCATCGCCTTCTCGATCATTGCTGGCGTTGACCCTAAGGTCGGCCTTTACGCCTCTTTCTGTATCGCTGTGGTGATCGCCTTTGTCGGTGGCCGCCCAGGCATGATTTCGGCCGCAACGGGTGCCATGGCACTGCTGATGGTGACTCTGGTCAAGAACCATGGTCTTGAATATCTGCTGGCCGCCACGCTGCTATGTGGCGTGCTACAAATTGCTGCTGGCTACCTGAAGCTCGGATCGCTGATGCGCTTCGTCTCGCGCTCGGTGGTGACCGGTTTTGTCAATGCACTGGCGATCCTGATTTTCATGGCTCAGCTGCCCGAGCTGACTAATGTCACCTGGCACGTCTACGCCATGACAGCCGCAGGCCTCGGCATCATCTATCTGTTCCCCTATGTCCCCAAGATCGGCAAGCTCATCCCATCGCCGCTGGTGTGCATCATCGTGCTGACCGCCGTCGCCATGTCGGTTGGTCTGGATATCCGCACGGTCGGTGATATGGGTGAACTGCCGGATACGCTACCGATCTTCCTCTGGCCTGATGTGCCGCTGACATTCGAGACGCTGGCCATCATCTTTCCTTATTCGGCAGCACTGGCTGTGGTCGGTCTGTTGGAGTCGATGATGACCGCGACCATTGTCGACGACCTGACCGACACCCCGAGTGACAAGAACCGCGAGTGCAAGGGCCAGGGCGTGGCCAACATTGCTTCGGGTCTGATCGGCGGTATGGCTGGCTGCGCGATGATTGGTCAGTCGATCATTAACGTGAAATCCGGCGGTCGTTCTCGCCTGTCGTCTCTTGCCGCAGGCGTATTTCTGCTGCTGATGGTGGTTTTCCTCGGCGACTGGCTGAAGCAGATCCCAATGGCTGCGCTGGTGGCAGTGATGATCATGGTGTCCATCGGCACCTTCAGTTGGGATTCGCTGCGCAACCTGAAGAAGCATCCGTTGTCGACCATTAGCAGCATTTTTAGCATAACCTCTTGATTTTACTGCTTTTTTATTAACTTCTACTGCCATGACACCCGCATATATACCCGCTTTTTATTGTGCTGCGGTGAGCTAGGGGTAAGCAGCCGAAGGCTAGGGAAGCAGGAACGAACAAGGACGGACCGGACGAGCCGGCAAGGAGAAGTCAGGCGCGCCAGCGCCAACGGGCCAGGGCCTTGATGACTCGCATCAGGAGGGTGCTGCTAGTGGTCACGGCGATATCTCGCATTGCTATCCCGGCACAGTAGCCGACAGCGCAATACGGTGCAATAACACTGTACCGCTCAACACCCGTGGAAAATCACACAGCAGCTCTGCTTGCCCTAAAGCCCCTCCGCAGAAGTCGATTCAAAAATATTTCAGACCTTTATTACCCATGGGAAGACGAGCACGAAAGGCTCGTTTCTACCTCTGGGTATCCTCTTTTGAACAGGAGTCTGAATGATGAGTATTTGCTGTCCTTCCTGCGGTTCTCTTCGAGTTGTAGCGCGCAATCATGGTCGGAAAGTCGGGGGCGCTATTGGTGCCGTTGGCGGCACGGCGAGCGGAGCAGCAGGCGCTATGGCTGGCGCAAAAAGCGGCGCGCTTATAGGGGCTTTCGCTGGTCCCGTGGGTATTACTCTTGGCAGTCTGGCTGGCGCGATTCTGGGCGGCCTGGCCGGTGGAACTGCTGGAGGCTTGGCCGGCGCTAAGATGGGTGAAGAGTTTGATTCTCACGTACTCGACAACTATGAATGTCATCACTGCGGTACTGCTTTTACACAAAATGAGCGTTGAATTCATCTTACCGATAAACGAAACGTTATTACGTATAAATACGTAGAAGGAGTATTGTAATGGCTCATCTCGTCGAAACCATGGCTTACGCCGGCGCTACCCCCTGGCACGGCCTGGGCAACAACCTGCCGCAGAAACAGCCCATCGAAGCCTGGCAACGCGAAGCCGGCATGGATTGGCAGATCCTGGAAAGCCCCGTGCACTTCAAGTCGGACGCAATCGGCCATCTGGGCGCGATCTACTCATTCCCCGAGCAGAAGGTGCTCTACCGTTCGGACACCAAGGCACCGCTGTCGGTGGTCTCGCAGCGTTACCACACTGTGCAGCCACGGGAAGTGCTGGAGTTCTATCGCGACCTGACCGAAGTCTCCGGCTACGAGTTGGAAACAGCTGGCGTGCTCAAGGGTGGTCGCAAGTTCTGGGCGCTTGCACGCACCGGCCAGGGCGCTGCGCTCAAGGGCAACGACCAAGTGAATGGCTACCTGCTGTTGGCCACTTCCTGCGACGGCACCCTGGCCACCACGGCAACGCCCACCACCATTCGCGTGGTCTGCAACAACACCCTCACCATCGCCCTGGACGGCACCAGCCGTGCGATCAAGGTGCCGCACAGCACCCGCTTCGATGGTGAGCTGGTGAAGAAGCAGCTTGGTGTCGCCGTCTCGCAATGGGACGACTTCATGTACCGCATGCGCCACCTGGCGGAACGCAAGGTGCAGTGGCATGAGGCACTGAGCTTCTTTATGAACGTGATGTGTGAGACCAGCCCGACCGGTCCGCTTCCTGAACAGCTGCCGAACGAGCGCGCTCTGCGCAAAGTGCAGGAGCTGTACGAAGGTCGTGGCCGTGGCAGTCAGCTCGACTCGGCACGTGGCACCGCCTGGGGCCTGCTCAATGCCGTCACCGAGTACGTCGATCACGAGCGCCGGGCGCGCAGCACTGAGTATCGCCTCGACTCAGCCTGGTTCGGCCAGGGCGCGCAGATCAAGCAACGCGCCTTGGACGCAGCGCTGCAGCTCGCCGCTTAAGCTGATGCGGCATAAACACAACCCCTGATCGCCACAAGGGTGATCAGGGGTTGTTCAGCTGCTCTGCATTAAATGATCGCCCTTAATCAGGCGTTCACCCAATCCTCGACGCGCAAACCTGGGACTCGCTCGAACTCACGAAGATTATTCGTGACCAGAATCAGTCCCTGGGCACGTGCGTGTCCTGCAATCATCTGATCATACGGGCCAATAGGCTTGCCGATACGAGCCAGCTCAGCTCGCAATTGCCCGGAATGAGCCGCTGCCTGAGCGTCGTAAGGCAGTACTTCCAGGCGCGCAGCAAAACCTTCAACGTCCGCCAGATTACGCTCGGGATTAGCGGACTTCTCGGCGCCGTAAATAAGCTCCATCAGGGTGACAGTGCTGATGCTCAGCTGCCCTGAATGGCGCTTGAAGGCTTCCCGCACCTGCTCAGGACGATTCTTGATCGTGAAAATGCAGATGTTGGTATCAAGCATGTACTTCAGCATCAGAACGCATCTCGCTCTTGATCTGCAGGCTGCTCGCGATCCGCCATGTAGTCAGCGGTCACACCTTCGCCATCGAACCAGACGTCCCAGGCCTCGCCTGCCGGCGTGATGATTCGGGCTCGACCAACTACCACTACATCCACCCGCTTCACATCCTCAGGCAGCGCAACCGCCTTGGGCAAACGCACCGCCTGACTGCGGTTGCTCTGAAAAACTGCACCTTGTTCCATGGAAACCTCCTGGGGATATGCCTTGCGTATAGCCCATTGTGCCAATCAAGCGGGATATGTCAAAGGCATATCCCTAACTAGCCATCCACCTACCACCATAAACGCCCGGTCAGCCTTGTGCTGGCTGGGCGTTTTTATGCCTGCAGGAGAAACATGATGAAAGCTACTTCATTGAACCGCAGCCCCAGCAAACCCCGCCCAGCCCTACGCCTGATCAGCACCAAGGAATTGCCCCGTGAGGACTGGCTGCAGATCCGCAAGCAAGGCATCGGCAGCTCGGATGCCGGCGCAGCCGTCGGCCTCAATCCGTATAAATCGCAGCTGGAGTTGTGGATGGAAAAAACCGGCCGCGACACCACATTGCCCAAGGCCGACCCGCACGATGAGGAAAGCCCGATGTACTGGGGCAACGTGCTGGAGCCCATCGTGGCCTGGCATTACAGCAAGCGCACGAAGAACAAGGTACGGCGCATCAACGCCGTACTGCAGCACCCAGATCCGGAGCTGCCCTGGATGCTGGCCAACATCGACCGCGAGGTGATCGGGGCCGATGGCGTGCAAATCCTCGAATGCAAGACCGCCGGCATAAACGGCGCACGCCTATGGAAAGAGGGCGTACCCGAGTATGTGCAACTGCAGGTGATGCACCAGCTCGCCGTCACCGGCAAGCAGGCGGCGGATGTGGCGGTACTGCTGGGTGGTCAGACGCTGGAGATCCACCGCATCGAGCGGGATGAGCAGATGATCGCTCGCCTGATCGAGCTGGAGCGCCAGTTCTGGCACTACGTGGAGACTGATACGCCGCCACCGGCTGATGGCACCGCTTCGGCAGAGTCAGCACTGCGCTGCCTCTACCCGGAGGACAACGGCCAAGTCGTCGACTTCACCCAGCATGCCGGGCTCAGCGCGGCTTACGTCGAGCTGAGGGCAGTTCGTCAGTCGATTGCCGACAAGGAAAAACGCGAGGCTGAGCTAAAGCAGATGCTGCAGCAGGCCATGGGCGATGCCAGCAGAGCGGAGTTTTCCAGCGGCTATGTCAGCTGGCGCAAAGCCAAGGACAGCATCGGTCTCGATGTCGCTCAGTTGCTCAAAGACAAGCCCTACCTACAAGCCAAGTACACACTACTGAAACCGGGTGCGCGGCGCTTCTTAGTCAGCTGAAGCCCAACTCTTCCAAACCTTCCCTCCCCTTGGCCAGTCCATGCAGTTCGCGCTGCGTGGCTGGCCTTTTTTCATTTCCAGGAGAGTCACCATGCTCAAAGGTCTGGCTATCACCCCGCCGGTACTCGGACGGATTTCCATCGGCAAGGTCATCGAGAAAAACGGCAAGCGGCTGCCGGAGAAGGATGACCAGTTCACCATCACTTCCCAGGTGCAAGGCAGGGACGGCTGGCTGTTGCACCCCCTCAACGACGAGCTGCGCCAAGGCAAGGACGACAAGCTGCGCAGCATTCCGGTACGCCTGCTGTTCAACGAGCCAGAGCTGAATTTCCGCGCGGATTACACGCTGTTCGACCGGCAGTCCGGACGTCCTATCTGCGTCGGCAATGGCGAGACCTGCAAGCGGGTTACCCAAGACGGCATGCAGTCGTTGCCGTGCCCTTCGCCGGATGCCTGTCCGCTCGCCAAAGGCGGTGCCTGCAAGCCCTATGGCCGACTGAATGTGGTCATTGGCGATGAGGATCCGCTGGGCAGCTTCGTGTTCCGCACCACCGGCTTCAACAGCATACGCACCCTCGCCGCTCGTCTGCATTACTTCCAGGCCATCTCAGGCAACCGCCTAGCCTGTCTGCCGCTGGAGCTGCGCCTGCGTGGCAAGTCGACTCGCCAGAGCCATGGCACGCCGATCTTCTACGCCGACCTGACGGTACGCGGCGGCATGGAAATGGCCGTGGCCCTGGTGTCCGCCAGTGAACTCGATTCGCAGCGGCAGGCTGCAGGCTTCAACCAGGATGCTTTGGATGAGGCTGCACGACGCGGCTTCGGCAACGGTGCGTTCGAGGACAGCGAGGAGGATGTCGGCGCCATCGTCGATGAGTTCTACCCCGAGGGTGAAGCAACTGCTGTAGCAACAATGTCTCAACTCAACCCCACCAAACCCAGCCTGGCTGAAAAGCTCGATGCACAGGCTGCACGTCAAACCCCACCCACAGACCAAAACCAAGGAGGCCGCCATGCGCCTGCACAAGCTGAAAGCCAGTGACACGACAGGCACCTACCTGGTCGAGTCGCCGGTGACGGAAAACGACATCCTGCTGATGGCCAAGCAACTGGCCAGTCTGCGCCTGCGCAAGGGCCGAGCACTGACTTCCCCCAAGGACGTGTTCTGCCACCTGCAAACATTGCTGGCCAACTATGAGCATGAAGTATTTGCCCTGCTCATGCTCGACAGCCGACACCGAGTGATTGCATTTGAGGAAGTGTTTCGCGGCACCCTGGACGGCGCCAGTGTCTACCCCAGGGAGGTCGTGAAGCTCGCCCTGGAGCACAACGCCGCTGCCCTGATCCTGGTGCATAACCACCCTTCGGGTGACCCTGAGCCCAGCATGGCGGATCGCAACCTCACCACGAAACTGCAGGACGCGCTGAATCTAGTCGGTGTGCGCACGCTCGATCACATCGTAGTGGCGGACGAAGGCTGCGTGTCACTGGCAGAACTGGGCTACCTGTGAGGAGGCGATATGAAGTTACTGCTACGCACGTTCGCAGCCGCGCTCATGTTTGCCGGGATCCTGGCTGGCTGCCTAGCGATATTGCTACTGACGATTCTGATGGTGCGCTTTCCGCCATTGCTGATCGCTCTGGTGTTGGCGTGCTGGATCTTTAATCGGCTACCGAAGTCTGAACGCTAGTTGGTCAGAAAGCATGGTTACAGCTGAGAGGCTGTAACCATGCCACTGTCTGCTTTCTTTTTTTTGCTCTGCCTGGTTACCAGGAGCAAGATCGCTCACTCGCTGGCATCCCCGACTTTAACGAACGTCGCACTGAACTCCTTGCATTGGCGATGTTGCTGCAGCCGGTTCGCAAAGCTAAACGCGTCGTTCAGTTCGAAGCGCTGGAAGATGTCCAGCCCACGTCCAAGCACGATTTTCCAGCCCGTATCAGTGGTGATGTCACGATCATGCTTAGTCCCTGTCGTGTCATACGCCCAAGTGAAATTGATACCCACCCCTGCACATGCGTCAGCAATTTTCTGCAGGCTTTCGGTCTGGCGATCACCATTGAACTCATCCTCCACGGTGACCACATGTACAGCTACTTCCTCACCTGAAACCAACTGCTTGCTGATCGTCTCCATCAGCTCCATCAGGTTGCGCAGTTGATGGAACATCCGCAGGTACGGATCAATAACGATGATCCGCTTAGGGATGGTCTGAAGTAGTCCTGTATTTTCAATCGACTTCAGCCGTCGCCGATTTTGAAAGCAGCAAACCAATCAAAAACGATCAGATCACCCGCTCATTTCAGTGTTTCTGGCCGCCGCGATAACCTCGCAGCGGCCATTTCCCACATTACAGGCGCACCTCTCCCGCATTCGTCAGCAAATGCCGGCGCGCCATCCACAGGTTCGACAGCGCAAACAGCGTCACCAGCTGTGCCGTATTCTTCGCCAGGCCACGGAAGCGCGTCTTCACATAACCGAACTGGCGCTTGATCACCCGGAACGGGTGCTCGACCTTGGCCCGCACCTGGGCTTTGGTCTTCTCGATCTTGCGCTTGGCTTTGTAGAGCAGGCTGCTCTTGCCCAGTTTCTTGTAAGTGCTGCGCCGTGCCGCCACCTGCCAGATCACCTCACGACCATCATGTTCGGCACGCTTCTCGACACCGGTATAACCGGCATCGGCGCAGATCACGTTTTCCTCGCCATGCAGCAACTTGTCGACCTGGGTAACGTCCGCGACGTTGGCGGCAGTGCCGACTACGCTGTGCACCAAACCCGACTCATCATCGACGCCAATGTGGGCCTTCATTCCGAAGTAGTACTGGTTGCCCTTCTTGGTTTGGTGCATTTCCGGATCGCGTTTGCCATCCTTGTTTTTGGTCGAACTTGGCGCATTGATCAGCGTGGCATCGACGATGGTGCCTTGGCGCAACGACAAACCCCGGTCGCCCAGATAGCCATTGATCACGGCCAAAATTCCGCCAGCCAGTTCGTGTTTCTCCAGCAGGCGACGGAAGTTGAGGATGGTGGTTTCGTCGGGGATACGCTCCAGGCTCAGCCCCGCGAACTGCCGCAGGATGGTGGTCTCGTACAGTGCCTCCTCCATCGCTGGATCGCTATAACCGAACCAGTTTTGCATTAGATGAACCCGCAGCATCGCCATCAACGGGTACGCCGGACGGCCACCTTCACCCTTGGGGTAATGCGGCTCGATCAAGGCAATCAACCCCTTCCACGGCACCACCCGGCCCATCTCGATCAGGAACAGCTCTTTGCGGGTCTGCTTGCGCTTGCCGGCGTACTCGGCATCGGCGAAGGTCATCTGCTTCATCAGAAAACTCGGTGGGGGGGCGTTCGGCTATTTTGCCAAAATCAGAAAGTCTTTTTCAGACTGTCCCTAGCCCCTTTCAGATAGGGCCCAAACAGCCTATCGAAGGTGACACCGCGCTGGTTCTCCTGAATAATCAGGTGCTGAGGTTTCAGCTCTGTCTCTTTACTCACCGAGCCAGCAGGCTGTTGAATGGGCTGGGGACTGGCCGCATCGCTAACCGGCTCGCTAGGAGCGACATTAGCCGTATCGAACAGATCTGACTCCGAGACCTCAGTCGCCACCCGCCGGTGGTACTGGTTCGGGTGCTCCCCCTCCTCCAAGGTGCTGACAAGCTTCTCGACGCCATCTTTTCCTTGATAGGCAAAACGAACAGTTGGGTAGGTGGTGTCTATGCGCAGCAGTTGATCCTTGACCCGCTTACGCCCTTCGATGGCACAGCGCAGCACATCCTCGACTTCAGACTCAGTCGCCTCGCCATGAGGGAAGAGGATCTTCATCAGACCGGAGAAGGTCTTATTGATACCGTCACGATCACGCGTGGAGATTTCATCCGACAACGTGAACAGACCTTTGTAGCGATCCGAGAAGTCATGGCTGCGCAGTGAACGAAGGATCTCGGCCAGATAATCGACCACAAAGCCGTAGCCGCTGGAGAACATCTCCCCACGGATTACGTCCACTTCCCAGCCCGGAATGTAGCTGTGCAGGCGATCGAGGAAGGCCGAGTCGTGAAATTTCTCCGGCAGCGGATCGAATAGGTCGCTGTGCTTAAGCATGTACGGAACGGTGTGATCGGTGTTGCCCACGAACACCATGCTGGCCTCGGCCCCAAGGGTTTCCACACCCCGCGAGAACGACTTGTTGGCCATGTAGTTCTTCATGATGTCGACCAGCGCCTTGTCCACCCGCTTCTGCTTGCCGGCGAACTCGTCGAAGGCCACCACGTCCCAGTAGCCAACCAGGCCGAGCTTGCCCGTACCGTTGTGGACAAACAGCTTGGGCACCGTCACCTCTCCGCCGGAAATCAGGATGCCGTGGGGCGAAAACTCGGAGTAGACGTGCGACTTGCCGGTGCCCTTTGGCCCTAGCTCGATCAGATTGTAGTTCCGCTCGCAGAATGGAATCAGACGGATCAGCTGCAAGAGCTTGTTGCGCTTGCCGAACATCTGCGGATTGAAGCCGATGCTCTGGATAAGCAGATCAATCCACTCGTCCGTGGTGAACTGCTTGCGAGACTCCAAATAGCCGTCGAAATCAAAACGAGAGATCTGGATAGGCTTAAGCGACGCCAGCACCCAAGGAGAGGCGGACTTATCCTCGGTGTAGTCATACTCCAGATCAGCGATGCACCATACCCCACCGACCAACAGCTTCTGATGTGCTTTCACTGTGCTGGAGTCGATCAGCACCTTCTTTATCCCGAGGTTGGCGAATTCAGCCTCGTACACATCGTCCTTGTCGTTGAGAGAAACACTTATACGGTCAATGACCTTGTGGCGCCCCTTCTCCTTAATCGTCGAACGCACTAGTCCCGCTTCGTTGCGATGCACATAGTGCTTGCGCAGGATTTCTTTAACCGTCTCGATGCCGGTTTGAATCGTCGACTCATCATTCGTTGCGCAGTACTGGCCCAGCAGGTACTCCGTAAGCGTCCAGCCAAGTCACCTTCCGAACTCCAGCATTAAGGGCGATGGTGTCCGCGTATTTTTAAGCGGACGCGATAGCCCTTATCGCCGGGATTCCCATGCGCCAACGAAGCTCTTACCCCAAACCATTCAAGGCCCAGGTTGTTCAGGAGTGCCTGCAACCCGGCGCGACCGTCTCCAGCGTTGCCATCCGCCACGGCATCAACGCCAACGTCATTCGCAAGTGGCTACCGCTTTATCGAGATCAACTGCCAGCTGCGTTGCCGGCATTCGTTCCAGTGAGGGCTGCGCCTAAACGGTCGACTGAAGCATCGGTGATGATCGAGCTACCGCTTGGCGAGCAAGCGATCACCGTCAAATGGCCAGCCTCCGACCCTGAAGGCTGCGCCCGCTTTGTCCGTGGGCTCACCCAGTGATCCGCATCGATACCATCTGGCTCGCCACCGAACCCATGGACATGCGCGCGGGTACTGAAACCGCGTTGGCCCGCGTGGTGGCGGTGTTCGGTGCCGCGAAGCCCCACTGCGCCTATCTCTTCGCCAATCGTCGCGCCAACCGCATGAAAGTCCTGGTGCATGACGGCGTGGGTATCTGGCTGGCCGCACGACGATTGAACCAGGGCAAGTTTCACTGGCCAGGCATCCGCCACGGTTCGGAAGTCGAACTCGACGGCGAGCAACTTCAGGCGTTGGTTCTGGGTTTGCCCTGGCAGCGCGTTGGTGCAGCCGGCGCAATCACAGTGCTGTAGCACCAGCCATTAGCCCATCGGTGTATCTGCGCTGAGCGCCTGCTCTGGCACAATCAGCGGCATGACTTCCTCGCCCAATCTCGACCAACTGACAGCTGAGCAACTGCGCGCCCTGGCCGCGCAGTTGCTCACGCAGGTCGATTCGATGGGCAAAAAGATCCACCGTGATCAAACCATCATCGAGCAGCTCACCCACGAAATCGCCTGGTACAAGCGGCACAAGTTCGCCAAGCGCAGCGAGCAGCTGAGCCCTGACCAGGGCAGCCTGCTGGATGACCTGCTCGACACCGACATCGCCGCCATCGAGGCGGAGTTGAAAGCCGTCAATCCTCCGGTTGCTCCAGCCGAACCACGCCAACAACCCAAGCGCACAGCGCTGCCCGCGCAATTTCCGCGAACCGTGATTCGTCACGAGCCGGAGAACACCCAGTGCGCCTGCGGCTGCCAGCTGCAACGCATCGGTGAAGACGTCAGCGAAAAGCTGGATTACACGCCGGGCGTGTTCACCGTTGAGCAGCACGTGCGTGGCAAATGGGCCTGTCGCCAGTGCGAAACCCTGATCCAGGCCCCTGTGCCGGCCCAGGTGATCGACAAGGGCATCCCCACCGCCGGCCTCCTGGCTCACGTGATGGTGGCCAAATTCGCCGACCACCTGCCGCTGTACCGGCAGGAGAAAATCTTTGCCCGTGCCGGCCTGGCCATCGCTCGCTCGACACTGGCCCAGTGGGTCGGACAAACCGGCGTGCAGCTCCAGCCGCTGGTCGATGCGCTGCGCGAAGCCGTGCTGGCCCAACGCGTGATCCACGCTGACGAAACCCCGGTGCAAATGCTCACCCCAGGCGAGAAGAAAACCCATCGGGCATACGTCTGGGCCTACAGCACCACGCCCTTCACCGATCTGAAGGCCGTGGTGTACGACTTCAGCCCCAGCCGTGCTGGTGAGCATGCGCGCAATTTTCTGGGTCAGTGGAACGGCAAGCTGGTCTGCGACGACTTCGCCGGTTACAAGGCCAGCTTCGAGCAGGGCATCACCGAAATTGGCTGCATGGCCCACGCCCGCCGCAAGTTCTTCGATCTTCACGCGGCGAACAAAAGCCAGTTGGCTGAACAGGCACTGCACGCGATGGGCGGTTTATACGAAATCGAGCGGCAGGCACGGGACATGAGCGATGAAGAGCGCTGGCGAATACGGCAGGAAAAGGCCTCACCGATCCTCGATACGCTGCATGACTGGATGCTGGCCCAGCGTGATCTTGTGCCCAACGGATCAGCCACGGCAAAAGCCTTGGATTACAGCCTCAAACGCTGGGTAGCGCTGACGCGCTACCTGGAGGATGGAGCTGTGCCCATCGACAACAACCAGGTCGAGAACCAGATCCGGCCATGGGCACTGGGGCGCTCGAACTGGTTGTTTGCCGGGTCGCTACGCAGCGGCAAACGCGCGGCGGCGATCATGAGCCTGATCCAGTCGGCGCGGATGAATGGACATGATCCGTATGCCTATCTCAAGGACGTGCTGACACGACTGCCGACGCAGCGGGCGAGTGAGATCGGCCAACTACTGCCGCATCAGTGGGTACCTGCCTGAATCACGCAAGGTGAGTTCGGCGGACGCTTACGGTACTCCAGCACGTAGGACGGCACGATGGCGTTGCCCTTAACAGCTTTGACAAGATCCTTGCGAACGACTAAACCCGCGAAATGCTGGTTGATCTTGTCATCGAGCTGACTCATGAAGGCTCCCGCTTAAAAATCGAATTCACTGGTGAACGAACGACGAATCGTATACCGAGTGGCCTTGTACTGGGTGAAATGCGAGGTGCCTTCAACCTGCTCTTCGAGTCGTAGCTCAACCTGCTGGTTGTTTGCTTCATCGGCTTTCCGGCTCAGGATGAAGCGCACCGACAGCTCGCGCTCACGCGGGTTATCGGACGCAAAATCGAACGTCAGCTCATGCGAGTCGGAGATCAGCTCCCCGTCCAGGGTATACAGGCCTGCACGCAAGCGGCGAGCTTGTTTCTTCTCGGTGACCGCCTCGGACTGATACAGCACAACAGCCAATTGGCCAGTCGTGATACTCCTGCTGCCGCCACCGATGAACTCGACGTCGACACTGCCCACATCGCTTTGGCGCTTTTTGTTGATACGCACAACCGGGATCACCACTTCTTGCAACGTGGCTCCGCCATGTACGAACCGGCTGCCTGAGCCTTTGAGACGCAAGCGGTTGATCGACTTAGGGATCTGTACATCCAGCGATCCTTCAAGTCCCAGCTGTTCAGGGGTGAATGTCCGGAAACCTGCTTGACTACGCAGACCGCGCCCAAGGACGAAACGTCGGTCGCGATAGAGCACCTCGTCGCCTTCCGGTACGTTGCTGAGAAAATCGCTCTCCTCCAGCGGTCGGTGCTGGTAGATGAAGCCATGATCTGCAGTGACCAACAGGTTGCTGGCATTGGCGTTGGTCAGTTTCTTTATCAGCCGGACAAGCTCGGACAATGTCTCTTCTGCCGCAGCAAATACCCGCTCCTCGGTATCACGGGTATCGCCAGTCTTATCGATCAGGTTGTGGTAGACGTAAACCACATCATTATCACGCAGGAGTGCCCGTGAGTCGGCCTGGTTCATAGCCAGCAGATCCTTGGCCAAAACAACAGCAGAACTCGGCACCGCAGCAGCAAGGATCTTGCCGCGATTAGTCGAGCCCTGAGCGCTCTGACCATCCACTATTGCATCGCCGCTATCGTTTTCAGCCAGCTGCAGTGCCTGGTTAGGTAGCAGTGCGGCCATACCCAGCTGCGTGTAACTCGGCAACATGGAAAGCGCCGGCTCCAGCTCGGCCTCAAAGCGGTCTTCACGGCGAATCAGGCTCTGAAGCTCTTCGCCTACCTCGTAGCGGAAGGCATCCGAGATCAGCACGCAGACCTTAGTCTTGCGCTCCAGGAAGGGCTTTACACAGCGGCTGAAGAAATTCCGCTGCAGCATGATCGGAGCAGCCGTCCAGCTCGGAGCAGAGTCCACAAACTGCTGCCAACGATCATTGAGACGAGCCAGATAGTTGTTGGTGTACTGGTTTTCGATCTGAGCGCTGAGCTCCTCCAGCAAGGAGGCCTGGCCAGACTTGCGCGCGTGATGGACGAATTTGCGATACAGCTGATCTAGCCGATACCAGCTCTTGGCATACTTCTCCACGCCATCGGCCAAGGAGGCCATTTCCAGCTTGGCTGCATCCAACGTCTGCAAGAACTGCGCGGCATGGTCCAGCGCCAGATAGACATCCTCGAAATGGCTGAACCAATGGCTCTGGCGCCGTTGACGCACAGATTGTTCGACATCGGCAGCAGTCGCCGTTCGGACTACCGTCGCGCGAACCAGCTCACTGAGGATCTTGCGGTCGATCAGCTCAAAGTAATCAAGATCCAGGAGGGCTCGATAATCGAGCTTATGCAGCTTGTCACCAATCTGTAGCACCTCTGCACACTGCGCAGAGAGCAGCTCGAAGCTGCTCTCATGCGAACGGCTGTCCTTCCAGCGCCGGAGAAAGACTAAGGACTCTGCAGACAAGCGCGACTTGTACTCAGGATCCGTGCCCATCATGAAGCAAGCCTTGAACAGCTCGATCACGAAGTCGTGCAGTCCCGGCTGCTGCGACACATAACCGTAGGCGCGCTTCATCTGCTCCCAGAGGAAGCTATCCAGGCCACTTGTTTCAATAAGCTTGATGCGTGTGACTTCAGCATTGGCGAGCTCAACCAGCCCGCTGTTACGGATATGGCAAAGCCAGACAGACCAGCTGCCGATGCCTTGCGCCGAAGACTGGCAACCGGAAAACGTGCTGGTGTGGCGCCCTCAGTGGCAACTTCACACGGAGCGGATAAGCTCGCTTCAGGCTGATCTGCTAGCGCCCTTTCGGTCAGGCAGCACGCTCAGTCAGGTGCTGGCGTTTAGTTCAGAGGATGAAGCCGAAGCCATACCGGCACTGGCAGAACTGGTAGCCTGGGGGTGCCTTTGCCCCGCGTGACATTCTGCACCTGCATGCCAGCGCACCGCTCATGGATCGGGCAGGCGCGCAAATCATTTTGCTCAGAATCCGGACTCCCGAATAAAAAGCGCAATCAAACGCTGCAACTGATGCAGCAATGCACTCCGTGGCTTGCCTTCAATGACGGCCACGCCGGCCTCCCTTTTCTGTCGAAGAACCTCGGGTACGGGGCCTTCAAGCGTCATTTCAACGCGATAATGTGCAGCTTCCGGTATCAGCCGGTCATCCTTGAGTCGCGCCGCGATAGGGCCGCCCGCGTCAGAGCCGAGCTCTGCGTAGGGCAACGCCGGAACAGCGCTGATATCGATTTGTGCAACCCGCACAGGTATTCGCTCGCCCTCACCGGAGGATGCGACAAATACACCGACCTGACCGTGTTCAAGAGAGGTCAGATAACGCTCGTTTACCAATCCTTCAATGATCAGTTGGTCACTGTTGACCAGAGTAAGAATCGGCTCATCGCGTCCGATCCACTGGTTGTCAGACAGGCTTGCCATGGCGCCGACAAACCCGTTGATCGGAGCCCTGACGACCAGCTTCGCCTCCCGCTGGCGCAACCCGGCCAACTGTTCATTCAACTGCTGCAGACGCTCAAGGTTGACCGCCTGAGCGACCTGGTCATCACGAAAAGTCGACTGACGAGAGAGCTTCAGGCGAACCAGCTGAAGCTGTTCCAGCGTTTCCTGCACTTGCTGCCTGAGTTCCGGCGACTGCAATTGCACAAGTACCTGACCCGCCGTCACACGATCGCCGGACTGCACGTGAACCGCCACTACCTGAGCCGGCTCCGACGCAAACAGCGATTGCACCTGCTGAGCACGCAAGACGGATGGAAGCCGAACATCAACCGACAAGGGCAGCAACATCCAGACTAGCGCCAGCAATGGCAGTGCCCACCCGGCCAATCGCCAGCCTGTCCAGTGAAAATCAGCGCGACGCTCTCGCCACGTACGTACTTCCTTGAATATGGGCATGACGATGAACCAGAGCACCTCGACAATGAATAGAAAGATGCCAAGCACCTTGAAGAAAAAGTGATACACCAGCAGAGCAATACCCAGGAACAGGAAAAAGCGGTACAACCATGTGCCCCAGGCATAGAGAATCAGCAGCCGTGCGCGTCGACGTGGCATCGGCTCCGGCAGCGGATCATTCAGCCCCCATAGCCAGCGACGCAACCGCCAGCGTCCGAGTTCGAACGCACGCTGTTGAAGGTTCTCTACCCCAATCAAGTCGGAAAACGCGTAGTACCCGTCAAACCGCATAAACGGACTGATGTTGACCAGGACAGAGGTAACCCAACTGGTGGTCGCAATAAAAAACGCGGCACTGCGCAGCGAACCATCCGGCAGGACACCCCACAGGAACGTGGCAATGAGCGCGAGATAGAGCTCTGTTCGGACGCCAGCAGTGACAATACGCAGGCGATCACGACGGGACTTCAGCTTCCAGGCATCCGTAGTATCGGTATACAGCACCGGAAACATCACCAGGAATGCGACGCCCATGGACGCCACTCTGCAACCTAGTCTTTGCGATACCAGCGCATGCCCCAATTCATGGGCACTCTTGACCAGCACCAGCGTCAGACCGTAAAGCAGAAACCCTTCCAGGCTGAAGAAGTAAAGAAAGGTCGCACTGAACTCGTCCCATTGGCGCAGCACCAGCAGGCCGCCCAGGACGCCGAGAACCATAACGATCCGATGTGCAGTACTGCCGAGCAGCCATGACAGCTCCGGGCCGACTTTATTCAGCCAGTTGTCAGGCCGAAACAGCGGAATTCGAATAAACAGATAGTTATGCAGTAACCATTGCAAGACGCTGGGCCGGCTGCCCTGCTGTTGACGATAAAAGGCGTCACTGGCGCCGTTGCTGCGGGCAAGCACCAGGTTGTTTGCAATCAGAAATTCGGAAAACGCACGAATCTCATCGACCGCATGATCCAGCCCTCGGGCCTGCAGAAATGCATGCATCTCTTCCAGCGTGCGGCCTGGCTGCCAGTGGCGAATCAGCGCCAGGGCGTCTATCGACAGGGTGAAATAACGGTTACGCACTCGATCATGCAGCAGATAACGTGGCGCACCATCTTCGTCATGCCCTCCCGGCAGCAGCTTCAGGTCCTGCCTGAGTGCAGGTAGCCTGAACTCTACCATCCCAGCCACTGCCGAACCGAGGTAATGGGGCGGCGAAACAGGTAGAAGAAGATGCTCACCTTCTCACCGTACACCTTGGCGGTACCACGCAGGCCAACACGGGGAGACTCTGCCTGCAGCTCAGACTCGCTGAGCTGTGCGATCAAACGGTAGGCCAGCTGCTGATCCGGCGTCGTCTGTGGTTCGTAACCGGACTCACTGAGCTGTGCCGACCAGGCATGCAGAGGATCATTGTCGAGAAAAACCCTTACCTCCGATCCCGATACCAGGGAAATCGAATCCTTGACCGGTAGCATGATTCTGAACTCCACCTGGGTCGGATCCGCAACCTGCATAATCCGTTCCCCTACCCTCACAGGCCGGCCCTTCCAGTCGTCCGGGTTGTCAAGTACCGCAACACCCGGCCGGTCAGCCGTAATCACCGAGCGTTCCAGCTGGTCCCGGGCAAACTGCCACTCGGCCTGTCTCAAACGAACCTGCGCTTCCAGTTCGGCGAGCCTGGCTTTCTGCGTGGGATCCAGAAAGCCGCCCTGCTGAACCGTTTTCAACTCGGCCTCGGCAACGGATAACGCCTGCCTGGCAACCGCCTCCTTACTGGCAAGCTCACTTTGCTCAAGCTCGATCAGCACATCGCCCGGGCGCACCTGCTGATTGGGCTTTACCGCTACCTGCCTGACCACCCCTTCCAGGGGGGCTGCGACAACATGGGGAGACTTCGGTACCACTTCAACCGGCGCCAGGGTGCTCAGGCGCACCGGTAGCAGCATTATCAGCAGAACCGCCAACAGGCTGGCCAGCCACACCTTGCGGTGCTGCAGATTGCTTTTCAAACGAGTGAACTGCTGACCGCGACGCAGCGCAAAGAGCGCGTGCCCGGCACTTCCCGCCAGATGCTGCAGCACACTCTGCTCGGCCTCGCTCCAGTTTTTGTCTCGCAGAAGAAGCAGAACGCCTGCAACCTCGCCATTTCTGGCCTCGATCCGCAGCGGTTGCCAAAGGATATGGTCGGGCAGACCAAGCTCTCGCCATTCGTTGGCAAGGTCCGCGCTCAGATCAGCCGGCCTCAGCTGGGTCTGATTTTCCGGACTCCCCTGCCCAATTACAAAACGCGCCAATTGCTCAACCCAGGCGATGTAGGGTGAGGTGTAATCAACGGTAGGCAAATCAGACGCGGCAACGACGTGCGGCCGCTGCAGGCGCTCACCGACCAGCAAAACGCTCTGGGTGTAAGGCACGCAGGTATGTGTCTGATTGACCAATGTATAAAACAACTGCGCAAGGCTTTCAGCCTTGCGCAGTTGCTGTTCAAGCCCCAAAAGGGCCGCGACAGTATCGCTCACCAATACCCCTTAAACTGACTGGAGCATCGACACGAGTCGGCTGCCATAGTGGTCACGTGCCGCTATTTCCGCAGCCAACTGGTCATTCAGCGGAATGAATCCCGTTGACTCGACGTCGGCAGGCTCCGCAGTTTCCGCATCAGCGCCGGCCGCCCGCTTGAACAGCTCCTCAAGGTCAAGCTTGAGCTCAAGCACACGAATCTGCCCGTCGGAGCCGATCGCCTGAACCCGGATACTGACCTCTTTCTGACCAGCAGGCGGATTGCTGATGGTGACCGACCCAGTGGTTGGATCCAGCTGAATCCAGCCGGGGAGCTGTTCACCACTCGACAGCGTTCCGCCGTATCGCTGGGAACCACCGTTGGTGCTGGTGTCCTGAATCGCGATCACCACCTGCCCTTCGGAATTGCTCTGGATGCTGGTTACCACCAGAGAAACAACATCGAATGCATCCTGCTGAACCTGGGTGAACTCGACCTGACCAGCCTCGTTTACATTGACGTCAACCGATGCGCGAACGGTCGTTGACCCATCGGAGTTCCTGACCTGGACCGCGATGGCGCCGGGCTCGGACAGAATGACCTGCTCGGATCGGTCTTCACTACCGTTGTCCGCACCCTGCAGATCATCAGACGGCTCGCTACCTTCACCAATGGCATCTTCAACAACACTTTCGAAGCCAAGGCCGGACGACGGCATAAAGCCACTGGAATCGAGCGGGTCACGCGTGTCGCCGCTCTCGCTGACAAGCCCATCTGGCATACCCGACTGCGGGAGTTCAACCGGCTGGAAGTCACTATCGGGCGCCGCGGGCGGAGTGCTGCCCGGACCCGGATTGGCCGGAGCTTCGTTAGGCACGGCAGTCACCGTCAGCTCAAACACTCTGGAGACAGTGGCACCCTCGGCATCAATTGCCGTTACCTGAACCTCGAACACACCTGGCTCGCGCGGCGAACCTGAGATCGAGCCGGTCTCCGGGTTGTAAACCAGCCCGCGCGGCAGTCCGCTGATGCTGAAGTCCAGGTCCTCTCTGCTTAGCGTCGAGTCCTTGTCGGAGAACAGACTGTCCACTTCGAGCGCATAGCGGTCGCCCAGCTGCACAGTGGTTTCCTCACGGCTCAGCTCGCGCGCGGTGACTTCTGGGGCATCGTTGGTGCCAAGGATCCGGAAGTTCACAACAGCCTGATCAGTCGCGCCTTGACTGTCTTCTACTGTCACGGTGTAGCTGAAATTGATTTCATCTCCTGCATTGAGGAAATCCAGGTCAAGGCCACGGACATCGTACGTCCAGCCAATGCTTCCTTCGTTATCCAGCCCGGTGGCACCGGTGCTGAATGCGTCAACCAGAGCCTGAGCCAGCCCTGCAGGCAGCGTACCTACGACACTGTCATCCGCGCGGCTCCAGGTGATATCGTCATTCGACTCAAAGCTGACGTTGATCGTGTCCGTCAGATCGACATCCGCAAAGTGCACCTCGCCGGACTGCACCAGATCCTGGGCGGCAGCATCACCTGCTTCGGTAAAGTCCTCAGGCGCGTCAACAGTGACCTGCGGCGCATCGTTGCTGCCGGTCAGGGTAACGGTCACATCCTGGGTCGCGGTGCCGCCCTGGCCGTCATCAACGGTAATGGTAAACACCGCGGTAACGACTTCACCCTCAGCCAGGAATTCCAGGTCACCAGCGTCGATGTCGTAAGTCCAATCGACAGTACCGTCGTTGAAATTCCCATCTGCCGCGCTGATGCTGAAGGCATTCTCGATAGCTGCCAGCTGCTCGGTGGTCAGCGGCAGATTGGTGGTGCCGTCGGCTTTCTTGGCGGTGACTGACTTGATTACTTCGCTCGCCGTCGGGCGGTCGGTCAGATCCACATCGCTAAAGCTGATCGAACCGCTGTCAGTCAGGTCACTGCTGCCGTCGGTGATCTCGCCGGCAACATCACCTACGCTGATCTCCGGCACATCATTGCTGCCGGTCAGGGTGACAGTCACGTCCTGGGTCGCCGTGCCACCCTGGCCGTCGTCAACGGTGATGGTAAACACGGCGGTAACCACTTCACCCTCAGCCAGGAATTCCAGGTCGCCGGCGTCAATGTCATAGGTCCAGTTGATGGTACCGTCGTTGTCATTACCCTCCGCCGGGCTAATGCTGAAAGCATTCTCGATCGCCGCGAGCTGCTCGGTGGTCAGCAACAGCGCGGTGCCATCCGCTTTCTTGGCGGTAACCGACTTGGTTACTTCGCTCGCCGTTGGGCGGTCGGTCAGGTCCACATCGGTAAAGCTGATCGACCCGCTGTCAGTCAGGTCACTGCTGCCATCGGTGATCTCGCCGGTCACATCCACCACACTGATCTCCGGCACATCGTTGCTGCCGGTCAGGGTGACAGTCACGTCCTGGGTCGCCGTGCCGCCATTGTCGTCATCAACGGTGATAGTAAACACCGCGGTAACCACTTCACCCTCAGCCAGGAACTCCAGGTCGCTGGCTTTGATGTCGTAGACCCAATTGACGGTGCCGTTATTGTCATTACCCGCCGCCGCGCTGATGCTGAAGGCATTCTCGATAGCTGCCAGCTGCTCGGTGGTCAGCGGCAGATTGGTGGTGCCGTCGGCTTTCTTGGCGGTGACTGACTTGATTACTTCGCCTCTCGAC
>NZ_JAPDBZ010000008.1:0-15748 GCF_027705505.1 Aeromonas sp. QDB56 | reverse complement strand
CCCGCCGCCGCGCTGATGCTGAAGGCATTCTCGATAGCTGCCAGCTGCTCGGTGGTCAGCGGCAGATTGGTGGTGCCATCAGCCCGCTTGGCGGTAACCGACTTGGTCGTTTCTGTCGCCGCAGGCCGATCAGAAGGATCTGCGTCAGCAAAGGTGATGGAACCCGTATCTGTCAGAGTACCGCTATCGTTAATGGCGCCATCGGTATCGACGCCTGTAATGACTGGAGTATCGTTTACTGCGTTAATGGTGATGTCGAGGGAAGCTGCTTCCAAATTGCCAAATCCAGCTCCGCCGTACTCGACGATGTAGCCGCTAATAGCACCGTTGTTGAACGCATAATCATTCCATTTCCCATTGCTGGAGATGAAGTGCGCGTAGTCTTCTTCGCCAGCATTGTTCGGTTCACCATCACCCCAGTTTTCATAGTTCCCGTCAACCGAACTACCGCTACCCGTACCAGTCCAGAACAGCGTGCCCGCCTCTGGCCCGGTTACCCAGCGCCATTGCCCTTCAATAGCAGCGTCGCTGGCGCCCATCCAGCCATCGCCACCCAGCTTCGGAGTGATGAAGGCATTTTCCTCAGCGGAGGTTACGGTCGCCAGATACCCCTTCAAGCCAAACAACTCGCGGCTCTCGGCGGCTGCCTTAGCGTCCGCCCAGGTCATACCGGGCGCACTGACGTACTCGTAGTAATGCCCATTCGCAGGGTTGTAGAACAAGCCCTGCTCATCCACCCGATAGGGTTGCCAGCTGCTGCCGCTGTCGTCACTCGCTTCGATAGTCAGCTGGTCGCTGCCAAAGTAATCGGCGTCACCTGCGTAACGAAGCGAGTTGAGAGCGGCCTGAACATCGCCAATGGCACCCGAGAACACCAGAGTGTGGCCACCGGACTGGGAAACAGAAACCGAACCTGGATTATCCAGAGTCAGGTTGCCATGGTTTGAACTGATACGAACTGTGACGTTGTCCCCTTCAACATCCGTCAGGGCGAACCCGTTGATGAGAATCGAAGAGTCTTCGTTAAGTGTGACGGATGACTTGCCGGTAATGGAGACCGGATCATTGACAGCCGCGACCTGCACATTGACCTGCAAGCTGGCAGCAGACACCCCGTTCTGACTGTCAACGGCTTTCACCGTGAAAGCCGAGAGTACGCCGTTGGCATTACTGTCCGGCAGCCAAATCAGGCTCTCGCCTGGTGCCAGCAGTGTGGTGCCGGCAACGACATCACTCAGCACCCCGCCAGAGTCGCGGCGCAAGGTGCCACTGAGAATGGATTCGATACGGAACGATACCGAGGCATCCTCTTTGTCGGAGGCGTTGGCCAAGGCTTGCAGTTCTGCGTAGGTAATGGTCCTGGCAGTATCCTCCGACGCGCCGGTTACAGTCCCGGTGCTGTTATCAATTACCGGGATATCATTAACTGCGGTAATGGATGTTCCAAGACTAACCGCTACAGCCGAGACCGCTGCTGTGCCGCCGGTGCTTCCAACAGCGGTCGTATCAAAGGCTTGTCTGGTCGCACCGCTGGTGAAGGTAATACCGGGATCAGAGCTGTCAACAGCATGAACACTGAGGCTGCCGGGCGCGCCATTGTAATCCGCCGCAGGAACGAACCGCAGGCTCGCAGTAGAAGACAGCAGCAGCCCCGCATCGGCCGAGACAGTACCAACCGCTAGCCAGTTGGTGCCATCAGTGGAATATTGCCACTCGCCCTGCGAGGAGTCGCTGGCGTCGCCGGTGATGATGATGCCTGCCAGTGAATCCTTCGGATCAAAGGACGCATCGACATCCGAGAACAGCGAGCCGAACAGGGTACCGATACTGCTACCTGCAGGAGCCGTGGTGTCTTCATTGACAGCGCCGAGTGTCGCATTGCCACTGAACGAGGGAGCGTTGTTGCGTTCAGCGATAGTGACCTGACTGGTATCGGAGCCGGTATTGCCAGCCTTGTCCATTACCGAGACGGTAACGGTGCGGGTCAGTGTGTTGTAGTCGACCGCGGTATTTTCGTAGGTTATGCGCTGGGCAAGCGAGGTCAGTACAGAGTCACCAACCGGGCCCGGCGGGTTGGCCTGGGTGACCTTGACGTCGTCGATCATCAGCTTGCCGCCGACGTAGTTGCCGCCGGTGAAATCGTAGGAGCCGGCTACAAATACAAAGCGGTATACCCCCTCTTGGCCCGCGCCGATAGTGATCTCTTCACGAGCCCAATTGGTTTCTTGATTTGAGCTAGTACCAGTGCGATCAAGAATGGTAATGGTTTCGCCGGTATTGACGTCGATAATGTAGCCAAACGCATCATAGGCGTCACCACCACTAAGTGCCTTCCAATCAAAGGACACCTTGTCGCCAGCTTGAAGTGCAACAGCCCCGTCACTGTAGACGGCTGGGCCGCGAATAACTCCATAGGACTGATTAAAGCTGGCTGCCCCGGTATCCAACTCGATTGCCAAGTCACTCGCATCAGAGCCAGCATAATTGGACAATTTGGCGCTTTGAACAAAATTGCCACCGGTGGTGTTGTCACCCACGGAACCGTTGCTAGCCGGGTAGGTTGGGTCAACAGGTGTAAGCTGCCCCGCGATCTGGTCAACCCCCATGCGCAGACGTTGCATGACCGATGTCCAGCCTGAGATAACCGTCGAACCGTTGGTGCCATCCTGGAAGTCGCCGTTTTCAAAGGCGTTGGAGAAGTTGATTCTCAGCGGCTGGCCATTTTCGCCGTTTTTGACCAGGTCAACGCTACCAATCACAATCGCGACAGACCCGTTACCACGATAAACCGTACTGCCAACGATGGACACTTCACCGTTCACGGTTGAGGGTGTGCTGTCACTGATGAAGCCCAGCGACTCTGAGGACGTTGCACCACCAATTTCAAAGTCGATATAACCACCGGTGTAATCAGTGCCGCCACCGATGGTCACATCGCCGTCAATCCGCACAGCCCCGTCACCTTCGCTGTACTGGAGGTCGTCAAGGTTGGAGATTACCAACGGCGCCAGCGTGCCATCGTACCCAGCCGCAACCAATGCAGTGGTCTCGACCGAACCACTGGTGACCTCCAGCTCCCAATCCCCGCCGAGTGCCTGGGCACCGGTCAGGTCTTCGGACGCAGCAACATCAGCGCTGGTGAGTTGCGCTACAGCATCCAGAAACCCCTGCCCTTCACTGTCAGAGCCGACGTAGCAACCATAGAGCATCAGGTCACCCGACTCGGTCAGCGTTTCACCCAGCGCGGCGAGCAGCTGCGCATTGGCATCCAGATTCTCACCATTAAGCGTCAGTGTGCCGAGTTTCAGCTCACCCACATCACCGTGAGAGAACAGGTGGATGGCATCAATACCCGACTGCCCCTGCAGCGCGGCGACCATTTGTTCCAGGCCGTTCTCGCTGCTGTCTATCAGAATGACTTCAACACCGTCATCCAGCCCATCGACCAAGTCCTGATAGTTGTCTACCGAGGTATCGACAAAAGCGACTTCGCGGCGATTACCAGGCTCACTTGCCGTGGGCGCCGGCGCAGCAAAATGCATACTCTGTTCGGCCGAAGCGGTATGCGTTGCGGCCTCCTGAAAAGCCACGTCCGTGGTCATTTCTACAGCGGTAGCAACCGCAGCACCATCAAGCAGAATGCGCGGCTCCAGCGCACTGATCAGGGGCTTGCGGCGAAAGCGAACTGCGTTAGCGGGGGTGTGTTTTTTCATGTCCTCTATCCCTTTAGGGCACAGGCCAGATGGTCTGTTTCAGGGGCTGACTTGTTCTTCGGCGGGCGCGGGCTCGCTGAATACGGCAGTCGCGCTCATACCGGGTATAAGTTGCGTGTTTTGTGGCAATTTGGCTCTCAGCAGGACTGTCTGGCTGACAGCATCAATTGCGGGAATAATCGCCCTAACCTCGGCAGATTCGGGTTCGGCAAGGTTGTCCACCAGCAATCTGATTGGCTGGCCCACGGACAGCCAGTTCAGCCAGGCTGCGGGCACAACCACTTCCGCCTCGAGGTTCTGGTCACCCACAACCTCAATCAATTCCTGTTGCTGGCGAATATTCTCGTGGGCGTTGACCCGCAGACCGACAACGCGGCCTCGCCAGGGTGCCTTGATTACACAGCGGTCGGTGTTGAGACGGGCAATTTTCAGCTCAGCCAGAGCCTGGGCATATTCTGACTGCGCCAGAGCGACATCCAGCCCACCGATTGAGTTCAAGGCATCAAGCTCACGAGCATTTTCGCTTTTGATTCGCGCTGCCTGAACTTCAGCAGCCACCTTCTCGGCCTGGGCGTCATACAGGGAACAGTCCAGATCAACCAGAACTGCTCCCCTTTCAAAGGCCTCACCGGGAAGGTAAGGAATGCGCTGGACGCGCGCAGCCAGCTCGCCCGAGAGTACGGCGCGATCCAGTGACTTGATCACTGCTCGCGCCTGGTACTCGGCCTGAGCCGAAGCCGCGCTTGCCAGCAGGGCCAGCGACAGCCCCAGATTGAATTGCTGACGCATCAGCTGGTCTTGTCGCTGGCGACGACTTGATCAGACTCAACTGGCACAACGGCCTCCGCAGACTGTGCACTTTGAGCTGAATGCTGCCACTGATCAAAGCGCTGTCCGATCTCCTGGCCCAACGCCTCAACATTCAGAGTCTGATAATCCTGCGGGAGCAGATCCATGCCGATGGTCACAAAGACACGACCGTAGCTGTTCTGCAGATCGGCATACGCAACATCACGGCGCAGCTCGGCCAGGACAGTGTTAAGCGACTCACGAATCAGATCGAGCTGCGACATGCGCTTGTGCTCCGCAGCATTGCGGGTCTGCTCGCCAATGCGCTCGGCAACACCGAGATACTGAGTGGCCAGGTCGAAGCTTTTGCGCGCCTGCTCATAGCGGATGCGAGAGAGATGCACCTGAGTGAGAACCGCCATGGAGGTAGCCAAACGCTGCTCTTCGGTCAGCGCCTCGCGGGTCTCTGCCATCCGACGCTCAGCGCCAATCTTGAACACGTCCAGCATGTTCCAGCTGATCTGCGCGCCGACACTGGTCCAATCCTGGTTCAGCAGATATTCGTTACTATCCTGGTAGGAGCCGGCGGTCAACTGAATGCCCGGGAGCAGGCTCAGCATTGCTGCCTTTGTCTCTGCAGCAGAAATGCGTTTCTGGTAGTGAGTTTCGACCAGTTCAGGGCGCTGCTGCAGCGCCTGCTCTTCCATCTCGGCCAGGCCCACGCTCAGCTCCGGCACTACAAAAGCCGGATTCGACGCGTCAACCAGCGAGAACTGCGTGCCCGGCTTCAAACCCATGAGGGCCGACAACTCGGTCTTGGCCCCCATAAGGTCCTGACGCAGGGCCTGCAGCGCGCGGAGAATATCCAGCAACTCACGCTGGTAATACAGCGCATCCAGCGGTGAGCGCAATCCTTGAGTTTCTACCTGGCGAGAGTTCGCCAGTGCATCACTGGCTTGGTCGATCAGGGGATTGATCTTGCTCAGCAGGCGCTCTGCCGAGACTGCTCGCCAGTAGGCAGCGCGCACGTCCTGGGTAATGTTGTGAACAACCTTTCGCTCACGCTCCCTGGTAATCAGATAACGATCCGCATGCTGCTGAGCACGAACATAGGACAGACCAAAGTCGAGGACATTCCAGGAGAAGGCAACATCCTGAGTATCACGCTCACGACCCTGTGAAACGGAGTAAGCCGGGTTCGGGCCCAGCGCATCCGGCTCGCCGTCAGTAAAGTTGACGCTGGCAGACGCTGCGTATTCGCTGCGCTTCGAGTAACCCGCCGATGCCGTCAGCTCAGGCAACATCTCATGGCGAACAAGATCGATTTGCCCTTGGGCCAGAGCCGCTTCCAGGGACTTCAATTTCTTATCACGATTGTTGAGAACGGCGCGGGCGATCGCCTCATCCAGAGAGATCGCTGCCTCAACAGCCTGCTCCTGCGCCAAGCGTTCGATATCCGAAAGCGCTGTCGTTTCAAGGCTTTGCGGAGTAATCACGTTGGGAGTAACAGAGCAACCACTTGCGAGGGCAACAACAGATAAAGCTAGCAGGGACTTCTTAAGCATGAACTCTTCCTTCGGTAGAAGATCGAACCATTCTAAGGAAGCTCTGAAAAAGCCCATGTTTCGCGAAATCACCGCTCTGTAACCCGCATGGTTGCTGGGATACATTTTTCGAGCGGGGGCTTTTTCAGACCTTCCCTAATGGCGTCTTGCCAACATGCTAATCATTCTGTAAATCAAAAACAAGCCTATTGACAGCGAAAAGCTATAAGTAACCTGATTACCCATGTTGTGCAGCCATGCCTATACTGTATGCGTATACAGCCATCAAGCAGAGGGTGCAGCCATGGCCAAGAACAAGGTTCAGTGTCAGAAGGGATTGAGCATAAACGCTTTTATGGCGAAGTACGGCACGGAGGAGCAGTGTGAGAAGGCGCTCTTCCAGTGGCGTTATCCCCAAGGCTTCGTCTGTAAAAACTGCGCCAATACGACCTTTTGCCGCCTCCACCATCGTCCCCGCATCCTTCAGTGCAACCGTTGCCGCAGCCAGAGCTCGCTCATCAGTGGCAGCATTTTCGCCTGCACCAAGCTGCCGCTGACCACCTGGTTCCTGGCGCTTCATCTGCTGACGGTCTCCAAGACCGGTCTGTCGGCCATGGAGCTGCATCGCCAGCTTGGCGTCAACTACAACACGGCCTGGATGGTGAAGCACAAACTGTTGCAGGCGATGAAAGAAGCGGATGATCGGCATCCTCTGCACGGCATTATTCAGCTCGACGACGCCTACTGGGGCGGCGAACGACGCGGTGGCAAACGAGGACGAGGGGCGGCAGGCAAGACACCTTTTGTAGCGGCAGTTGCTCTGAACGAAGTTGGACACCCGATAGCCATGCGCATGACGGTCGTTTCTGGTTTCAAAACCAAAGAGATAGGTGCTTGGGCTAAGCGCCACCTGGGGCCGGGAAGTCTGGTCATCTCTGACGGCCTCAAATGCTTTCGAGCGGTTGAGCGCGCCACTTGCAACCATCTGGGCTTCACCATGGGCGGGCGTTTGGAGTTGCTGGATCACGCCGCCTTTCGCTGGGTGAACACGATGCTCGGCAACATCAAAAACTCGCTTCACGGGAGCTGCCATAAGCTTGGCCAGAGGCACATTCCCCGCCATCTCGCTGAATACTGCTTCCGCTTCAACAATCGCTTTGACCTTAGCGGCATGCTCGCCAAGCTTGGGGCTGCTGCGGCGATCACGCCGCCTATGCCATACCGCTTGCTGAAGCTGGCTGAAGATCATGGGTAATCAGGATAAGTAAAGAGAGGTTGATTCAGATCAATATTCTCCAGACCGAAAGTAATTGTGCACACGCGACTTCCGCCAATTAAATAGCGCTAAAAAAAACAAGGCGTCATTTGCGTAGTAGGAAAACCATTTCTCCTCCATCACTTGCGGAATGAAACCCTTGCGTATCGCCGCAGCCTCATCGGCATCCAGTTTGAAATCCAGTCTCAACACGCTATGCCGCTCAGGCAGCGGGCGAATGTTCCAGTCCGCGGCGCAGGCTGGCTGCCCAGCGTCTCGCTCGCCATCGGGAAGTACGACAGTCGTATTTTCCTCAAACCAGTGGCGCGCAGCGGCAAGCACAGCCAGATCCCGCAACCGTCCAGTGGGGTAGTTCGTCTGCCCAATCAGCGCTTCCGCCTGGTCAAAATCAGCCCAGCGGGTAGCCTGGGTTTCCCGGTCGAATTTGCCCTGTGGGCCGATATGACGCATGACAAAATAGGCATTGGTACTCAAGCTGCCGTTGAATAGCCCTGGCAAGACATCAACGATCTCTACCTCATAGCCAGTCTCCTCTCTGACCTCTCGCAGTGCCGTAATCTCCGGTGTATCCCCTGGCTCTGGCGTGCCTTTAGCAAAGGTCCAAACATAGCCAGCGAAGTGGTTGGCCGGCTCGCGCAGTAGGATCTGACCGGTGCGGGTCAAAAGAATGCCTCCGTAGGCTGAGGCCTTATCGATACTCCAGGTCATGGTGCTTCCCTTTTTATTCATCCGTGCTGGGTAAAGCCATGCTCGGCGCTCTCTGGTATCCAGGTCAATTTGCCGGTACGCAGCCTTTGGACATTGGTGTCTTGGCCACATCGCCGCTACCTGTGCAAATCAGGCTGATGCGCATACCACTCTGCAGGCCTGCGGCGTAGTTGGCATGGGCGTCATCGAGCTGGAATTGCGGCTCCATGAACTGGTTTACCCCGCCACGCAGGGTGACGTAAGGATTACCGAACAAATCGGTATTGATCGACTCCACCACGCCAGTGACCTTGAAGCGCTTACCTTTGAACTGCTGATCGGCTGCGACCGTATTGCGGTCATACGCCTGAGCCAGTTGCTGAGTGTTTACTTCAAACACGGGCACAACCGCGGCTGCCACCTCTGCAGGCTGACTCTGGCTAGTCGTGGGCGCAGCAGCCTTGCCGGACGGACGCTCCCCTGAAGCCATCGCAACGACCATCAGCGCGAGCCAAGCAAAGCCGATCACCCGGCTGGTAGTGCTGTGCCCTTGGCGCAGCAAGAACCAAACAAAAACGACCGGAAACAGAAAGATCCCCACGCCCAGCCAGAAGCCAACACTGCGGCTAATTGCGGGGACTGGCTGCATTTGAACGGTGGCTGCCTGCTTGGCGATAGGCGCACCACAATGCGGGCAGGCAGCCGCCTGGTCGCTGGCCATGCGATCGCACTCGCTGCAGTTGATCAATGCCATTTCACTACTCCTTGATTTCACTTCCTGTGCCGGCCTGGGTTGGCCGACTTGTTTGTCAGGATCAAGATATGTAGCGTGGCTTGACGCATCCAGAGTGTGCGTTCGTACAGGTAAAGTTTTCGAGCAAGTGAGGCCCGCATGAAACGCAAACAGGAAGTCGAATCCGTGCGCTGGGATCTGGCGCTGCGCTACCGCCTGATCGAGACCATCACCTGGTAGGAGGGCCGCTTGACCACTGGCCATCTGATGCAGAGCTTCGGCATCAGCCGTCAGCAAGCATCGAAGGACATCAACTCCTACATCACCGACTACGCGCCAAAGAACCTGGAATACGACAAGCATTTGAAGGGGTATGTGCCGAGCCGGCACTTCAAACCGCTGTTTATCGATGACAGCGCCAGCGCCTACCTGCACCTGCTCAACCAGAGTCACGATCGTGCACCGTATGTCGAGGGACTGGCTCTGGCCTATGCGCACACTGAGGTACTGGATGTGCCGGATCGCTCAGTACGCCCGGAGGTACTGCGCCCACTGCTCAAGGCCTGCCGCGATGGGCTGCGGCTGGAGTGCGAGTATGTGTCCTTCACTACGCCGGATGGCGAAACCCGCCTGATCGCGCCCCATACGCTGATCTTCACCGGCATGCGCTGGCACGTGCGCGCCTATTGCGAGAAAAACCGCGACTACCGCGACTTCGTGCTTAGCCGCTTTCGTGGCAAGCCCGAGTTGATGGATGACGAAACCGAAAACACCCGCGAGCAAGATCCGGGCTGGAACAGCCAAGTGCAGGTCATCATCGCACCGGACTCACGCCTCAAGCCCGAACAGCAAGCCATCATCGAGACCGACTACGGCATGCAGCATGGCAGGCTGGTGATCGATACGCGTGGTGCGCTGGTACAATACGTGCTGCAGCGCTATCAGATTGACCCGACCAAGGTACATGCCAAAGCCACCGCACAGCAGATCGTCGTCGCCAACCTCGATGAACTGCATCCCTGGCTATACCACTGAACGCGGAGTTCCCATGGCTACTCAGCCTCAATTGTACACCCTGCATATCCAGCTGGAGCCGCTGCATTTCAATCCTCCGATCTGGCGGCGGATACAGGTGACCGGCGACTGCACGCTACGCAAGCTGCATCATTTCATCCAAGCTGCGTTTGGCTGGAGCAGCGTCCATCTACATGAGTTCAGTGACGGGCTTAATCGCTACATGCCGCTGGACGCTGATTTTGCAGACATTTTCGAAGACGCCCTGGACGATCGCAAGGTCAAACTGAAGCGAGTCCTGAAGAACACAGACCGACTGCGCTACCTCTACGACTTCGGTGATAGCTGGCAGCATGTGATCGCAGTGGAAGCCAGCGAGCCCTGTGATTTCAGCGGAACCTGGTGCGAAGTGCTAGACGGCTCCCGCGCCTGCCCACCTGAAGATGTGGGGGGAGTTCCGGGCTATAAGCACTTCCTGCAGATTACCCAACAGGCTGACAGTGACGAAGGCCGCAGTGCACTTGAATGGGCAGGCGGCAGCTTCGATGCAGAGCTATTTGATCGTCGAGCGGCCAACGCCGCCGTGCAGCGGATCTGCAACAACTTCTGGGGCTAGCCGACTTGCCCAACAAGCTGCCAACCCTCTCGAAGCAAAGTTTCAGTAATGCAGAGCGCCGGCTTTCAGCAAGAATGGCCTCACACCCTGAATTTAGACGGATCCGGATCATGAAATTGGACGGAGCGTTATCATGAAGATAGTCGGCAGTTAGCCATGCTCATCCCTGGGTTCAGCCGTGCTCAATCAGATGGCATGGCAGCCGGAGGTGAGCCGCGCTGGCATTGTAGGCATGTCAAGAACGCAGCTGCTCTCTTCCCATTGCGTGGGGAATAGGCAGAACCTCTGATAGTTGATCGCCCGGGCGTCAAAGCGGACAATCCTGTACAAGAATACAGTAGTCACTACCATGTCCGTCCCACTACCGCCCGAGCTCTACTACCTCAGCAATTTCCGCACCGCACTCGCCTGGGTAGGTGAGCGCTATGCCGACTTGCTGTCGGATGAAGAGCGCGCCTTTCTCGACACCTTCCACAGCCTGGCCTGGCCATCCCAGGCTTTGCTGGTACGTATGGTCATGCGCAAGGGCTGTCATTTTCGCCTGAGCAAGCTCGTCTACCCGGAAATAGGCGACTGCCTGGCGGCAGCCGGCCCACTGCTTGAACAGGGCTGGATCACCGAACAAGCGGCGCTGACCGTGGATGAGGTTGCCGAGCTGCTGCGCAAGGACGAGGTGCTGACTCACCTGCCGCTCACCGACCGCCGCGCCACGCAGAAGAAGGCCGAGCTGCTCGAACAACTGCGCAGCACGGAGCTACCCGCCCAGACTTTCAGGGACTGGTGTCCTGGGCTGGATGATCAGTTGCTGAGCTTGATGGTGGGCGAGTTATGTGATCGCTTGCGCCTGATGTTCTTTGGCAATCTGGCCCAGGACTGGTCCGAGTTCGTGCTGGCGGATCTGGGCATCTACCGCTACGAATCGGTGGACATAGGCCCGGAGTCTCGGGGCTTTCAGTGTCGTCAGGACCTTGAGGATTACCTTCACCTGCGCCAGTTACGCGTCAGCGTTGAGCAAGGCGCAGACCTGGCGGACATAGTTCCGCCATTGCTGGCGTTCAGCTCAGACAACCCCTACCTGTGCAATCGCCAGTCGCGCCTGCTGTTTCAGATCGCTCAGCAACTGGAGAAGAGCGGTGAGTTGGAACAGGCCCTGGCGCTCTATCAGCACAGCGCCCATGGCGAAGCCCGCTGGCGGCAGATTCGCGTACTGGAACAGCTGGGACGGGATACCGAGGCCCATGATCAGGCGCTGGCCTTTAGCCAGGACCCGGGCAGTGATGAAGAAAGTCAGCGCCTGGAGCGGGCCCTCACCCGCCTGCGGCGTAAGCTCGGCCTACCGACGATGAAGCGCGCCAAGGCAGTGGGCGAAAGCCGTATCGACCTGGTGTTGCCGATGCCGGCACATGGCTGTGTGGAAATCGCCGTACGTGATCATCTGCAGCAGAATGATGCTCCGGTGCATTACGTGGAAAACACCCTTATTTGCAGCCTGTTCGGCTTGCTGTGCTGGGAGGCGATCTTCGCGCCGCTGCCGGGGGCGTTTTTTCACCCGTTCCACAGCGGCCCGGTGGACCTGCACAGCCCGGACTTTTATGCGCGTCGCCAACCTCTTTTCGAGCGCTGCCTGCAGCAGCTAGAGCAACCCGGCTACGTGCAATTGATCAAGGCCCGCTATCAGGAGAAGCTCGGCCTGCAGTCGCCCTTCGTGTTCTGGGGCGTGCTTGATGAAGTGCTGCTGGACTTGGCTCTGCAGTGCATTCCTGCCGCCCATCTGCATGCCTGCTTTACCCGCCTGTTGCGTGACCTGAAAGCCAACCGCGTCGGCATGCCGGATCTGATCCAGTTTTATCCGCAGGAACAGCGCTATCGGATGATTGAAGTAAAAGGCCCAGGCGACCGCCTGCAGGACAACCAGAAGCGTTGGCTGGCGTTTGCCGCCGAGCAGGGCATTCCGGTCGAGGTCTGTTACGTGAGCTGGGACGTGGCATGACCTACACCGTAGCGGTGCGTGCCCTCTGCGAGTTCACAGCCAAGGAGGGTGATCTTGACCTGCGTTTCACGCCCTCACCCACCGCTCAGGAAGGCATCGCCGGTCACCAGACCGTGGTGGGCCGGCGTGGTTCTGACTACCTTGCCGAACTGCCACTCAGCGGAAGCTACCCCGGACTCATCGTCAGTGGTCGCGCTGATGGCTATGACCCGGAGCGCAATCGTCTCGAAGAAATAAAAACCCACCGGGGCGATATCAGCCGCATCCCGGCTAACCACCGAGCCCTGCACTGGGCGCAGGTGAAGGTCTATGGCTGGCTGCTCTGCCAGCAGTTGGATCTGCAGGAAGTGGAGCTGGCCGTCGTTTACTTCAACGTGCTCACCCACACCGAGAATGCCTTCATCGAAGTGATGAGTGCCGCCGACCTGCAGCAGTTTTTCGAGCAGCAGTGTCAGCGCTTTCTGGTCTGGGCAGAGCAGGAAGAAGCCCACCGAAAAATACGCGATGCCTACCTGGATACGCTGCGCTTCCCCTACCCCGATTTTCGCCGTGGGCAACGCCAGTTGGCCGAAGCGGTGTATCGCAGTGCCCGTGATGGCCACACCCTGATGGCTCAGGCCACAACAGGTATCGGCAAGACGCTGGGCACCCTCTTCCCTCAACTCAAAGCCATGCCGGGCCAGCAGTTGGATCGGCTGTTTTTTCTCACGGCCAAGACGCCCGGTCGGCGCCTGGCGCTAGACGCCCTGCACAGCCTGCGCGAAGGAAACGATGCCACGCCGCTGCGGGTGCTGGAGCATGTGGCCCGCGACAAAGCCTGTGAGCATCCCGACAAGAGCTGCCACGGCGAGTCCTGTCCGCTGGCCAAGGGTTTCTACAACCGCTTACCTGAAGCCCGTGAGGCAGCGCTACGGCAGAGCTGGCTGACTCAGGAACAGGTGCGCACCATTGCCCTAGCCCATCAGGTCTGCCCTTACTACCTGAGCCAGGAGCTGTGCCGCTGGGTCGATGTGGTGGTCTGCGACTACAACTACTACTTCGACATCAGCGCCCTGCTCTACGGCCTTGCCCAGGTCAACGAGTGGCGCGTCGCCGTACTGGTCGACGAAGCGCACAACCTGGTCGAGCGTGCCAGGAGCATGTACACCGCCGAGCTCGATCAAGAAGAGTTTCATGAGCTATGCCGCATCGCACCCTCAGGCCTGCGCAGCGTGCTGCAGCGCGTCAGTCGACACTGGGAGCAGCTCAACCAGGTGCAGCAGGTGGACTATCAGATCCACCCTGTCGTGCCGGACCTGCTGGTGGCAGCGCTGCAGCGTGCCGTCAGCGCCATCACCGATCACCTGACCGATTACCCCAACGGTCAGGATCGACTGCTGCTGCAGTTCTACCTCAACGCCATGCTGTTCTGCCGGCTGAGCGAGTCCTATGGGCCGCACTCGCTGTTCGATGTAACCCGCCAGAACACTCAAGCGATTGGTGATCACACCACGCTGTGTCTACGAAACATCGTGCCAGCGCCCTTTCTCGCCAGCCGCTTCAGCGACGCCCACACCACTACCCTGTTCTCCGCGACGCTGCGCCCGGCCCGGTACTACCAGGATCTGCTGGGGTTGCCCGAGGAAACCCAGTGGATCGATGTGGAGTCGCCCTTCTCGGCCGATCAGTTGGCCGTGCGCGTGGTGCGCAACCTGTCGACCCGCTACCAGCACCGCGAGTCCAGCCTCGCGCCGATCTGCAGGCTAATGGCCGAGCAGTACCGCAGCACCCCCGGTAACTACCTGGCCTTCTTCAGCAGCTATGCCTACCTGGAGCAAGTACGCGAGCTGTTCATGACGCTGAATCCGGACATTCCAAACAGCGTACAGACCCGCAGCATGAATGAAAGTGAGCGCCAAGCCTTTCTCGATGGCTTTACGATCCACTCCGAGGGCATCGGCTTTGCCGTGCTCGGCGGAGCATTTGGTGAGGGTATCGACCTACCCGGCAAGCGGCTGATCGGCGCCTTTATTGCCACCTTGGGCCTGCCCCAGGTCAACGAGGTCAATGAAGAAGTCAAAGCGCGGATGCAGCAGATGTTCGGTGAGGTGAATGGCTATGACTACGCCTATCTCTATCCGGGCCTGCAGAAGGTGGTACAGGCGGCTGGCCGGGTGATCCGCACGGTCAATGACCAGGGCGTGGTGTATCTGCTGGATGATCGCTTCGGTCAGGCCAAAATTAGGGACCTGCTACCCACGTGGTGGAAGGTCGAACCCTACCGTCTGTGAGCCCTGGCGACACAAGCCAGAGCAAATCGATCAGACTGCACGGCCACCATAAGCCAGCTTTGCCAACCCGACCATCACCAGCCTTGTGGCCAGCACGGTCAAATACTCACTCATTGAACTCAGCATGGTGAACACTCTTCGGTTGTGATGTGTCGACCATAGGCCGGATCGCCAGATGAGGCGAAACGTAAACTTTTCACCCGTAAACATTTAGCGCACATGCCTAGGGGCACAGACGAACACGCCTTGAAGGATTCCAATATTGCCTGATACTGTACATAAATACAGTTAACGGCAATTTCCCATGAGCAACGCCCAGATCCTTGGTGCACTCCAAGCCAGTAGCACACGCTTACCCTGCTTCGACGCACACATTCCAGCCGGCTTTCCCAGCCCGGCGCTGGACCACATGGAACACAAGCTCTCGCTCGATGCGCTGCTGGATTTGCAAACACCGCACACCTACGTGGTGTCCGTTAGCGGTGACAGCATGACTGGGGCAGGCATCTTCGACGGTGACCATCTGATCGTCAGCCGCGCTATCACAGCAAGGCCGGGGCATGTGGTGGTTGCCTGCCTTAACGGCGATGTCTTGGTAAAGCGCCTGGCCCAGGAACAGGGCCAGTTCATCCTGCGCTCGGAGAACCCGGCCTACTCTCCGCGCTATATCCTGGAAAACGATGAACTGACGATCTGGGGCGTCGTCACTCACAGCCTGCGGAACCACCTCACTCATGGCTGATCCTGTGTACGCACTGGTCGACTGCAACAGCTTCTACGCCAGCTGCGAGCGTGTCTTTCGTCCTGACCTGTTGCGCACGCCCATCGTGGTGCTCAGCAACAACGACGGCTGCGTGATTGCCCGCTCTGCCGATGCCAAGCCGTTCGTGAAAATGGGCGCCCTCTTCCACGAGATCAGAGGCGACCTCAAGCGCCATGGGATCGTCGCCTTCAGCAGCAACTACGCCCTCTATGGCGACATGAGCGAGCGCGTGATGACGATCCTGGAGGGCTGCTTTCCAAGCATCGAGGTCTACAGCATCGATAAGAGTAAGTTGTATAGTGCGGACGCCTAAGCTATTGAGTTCTATCTATGGACATTGTTAAGCGTCCCAG
>NZ_JAPDBZ010000007.1:0-65723 GCF_027705505.1 Aeromonas sp. QDB56 | reverse complement strand
TCAGAAGTGAAACGCTGTAGCGCCGATGGTAGTGTGGCATTCGCCATGCGAGAGTAGGACACTGCCAGGCACCCAATACAAGAAACCCCGCTCACTCGAACGGGGTTTTTTATTGCCTGAAATTCAGCCCTCACTGGAGGGCAAGCGGGCACTATGGTGCTGTTCGTCGTTCACGTTCACTTGTTGCCCGTACCGGAAAAGTTGCGCCTGCTCTGGTCACATTGAACCCACATGTTGGCTCTCTCCGTTTTCATCATTTTTAGCGTAATAACCCAGTCGGAGCCGTTCTGTCTAAACCCGCCGCCCGCGCTGCGATTGGGGTTGTATCTGAATCATAACTCGGTAGAGTAAGGGGCATTCCGGGTTTGCCCGTGCCATGGTTTCGGTTTTTTTCTGGTATGGGACTCTCCGCCTGTTTTCATTCACCTTCACTCAGTGGTACCGATATGGAACAAGTAAACAAGTCAACCTTCAACGATGTGCTGGAATATGTGCGTATGTCCCGTCGTCAGAACAAGCTCAAGCGTGAAATTGCGGACAACGAGAAAAAGATCCGTGACAACCAGAAGCGGGTACTGTTGCTCGACAACCTGAGTGACTATATCAAGCCCGGCATGAGCATTGACGAGGTTCAGGCCATCATCGCCAACATGCGGACCGACTATGAAGAGCGCGTAGATGACCATATCATCAAAAATGCCGAGCTTTCCAAGGAGCGCAAGGAGCTGAGTACCAAGCTGAAGAGTATGAGCACCAGCAAATAATCCCGCCCCGCTCTCGTCAACACCGGCCTCTGGCCGGTGTTTCATTTTCATGCCGCAGCTCGGATCTCTTGCCGCGTTGCAACAATCGGCTCCCATTTTCACAATCGCCCTGTTAACATCGCTGCAAAGCGGTCAATAGATTTCAAGCCCTTGACTTGAAACGACTAAGCTTGATTGAAAGACAATAAATTGCGCAACCATGGTGGGGCTGATATGGGCGCATCAAAACAGACGGATTCAAATAAAGTGGCATCTCAGGATTCATCCGTACCTAATGCGGACGGGCAACAACAGCGTAAACGCCGACCCTGGTGGCGCTGGTTGTTCTGTTTTATCTTCTTGCTTTGTCTGGCTGCCGTGATCGCCCTGGTGGGTTATGAAATGAAGACCTCCCGACTGCAGTCACAGGAGATCTCCCGCTATGCGGCCACCCTGACCTATCAGATCGAACCCGGCCCCAGCAAGCAAATTGCCTTCCCCGACGACGGCCCGTTCGACAAGCGACTCGGTTATGTGCTGATGCCCATGATCCAGGAACGTCTCGTTCAGCGTGGCTACCTGGTGAGCGAACAGGTCCGTTTTTCCGATGCGCTCTACAACTACGCCAGCCACGGTTTCTTCGTGCCTTATACCGAGAAGGTCCAGGCAGGATTGACACTCTATGACTGCCGTGCAGAACCATTCTACCAGTACAAGTATCCGACTCATTACTATCCGGATTTCAATGCCATACCGCCCTTGGTCATCCAGTCTCTGCTGTTTATCGAGAACCGTGACCTCCTGAGCAACAAGGAACCGCTGGCCAACCCGGCCGTAGACTGGCCGCGATTTGCCAAGGCGGCGCTGTCTCAGGTGGGCAAGGCGCTGGATATGCAGGATCAATCTGCTGGCGGCAGCACCCTGGCGACCCAGGTGGAAAAGTATCGTCATTCTCCCGATGGACTGACCGTTTCGCCGACCGAGAAGATCCGCCAGATGGTCTCGGCCAGCGTTCGTGCCTATCGGCTGGGGCCCGAGACCCTGGAGGCCCGCAAGCTGGTTGCCTGGGCCTACCTCAACTCGGTCCCGCTCTCTGCGGCGCCCGGTTATGGCGAGGTGCACGGTCTCGGTGATGGCCTCTGGGTCTGGTTTGGCGCCAATGTCGATGAGGTGAATCGACTGCTGGATCCCGCTCGCAACCAGGATTCTACCCTGGCCGAGCAGGGCCTTGCCTTGCGCCAGGTTGTCTCTCTGATGATCGCCCACCGCCGTCCTTCCTATTACCTGGCGCAGGGGAGAGAGGCACTGTCTACCCTGACAGACAGCTATCTGCGACTCTTCGTGCAGGAGGGAATGATCACCCCCCCCCTGATGGAGTCGGCTCTCAAGGCCAAGCTGGTCTTCCGCGATTTCCTGCAGGCACCTGCCATCACTCGAGTCAACAACAACAAGGGGCTGCAGGTGGCTCGCACTCGTCTCAGTCGTCAGCTCGGGGTGCAGCTTTATGACCTGGATCGCATGGATCTGATGGCCAACACCACCCTCAATATGCCGCTGCAGAACGAGGTGTCACGGTATCTGCAGCAACTGGCAGACCCTGCATTCGCAGCCCAGGTGGGCCTGTTCGGTGAGCGCCTGCTCTCGCCGGAGAAGACGGGTGATGTGAAGTACAGCTTTACCCTGTTCGAGAAGACGCCGGAAGGGGTCAAGGTGAGGGTGCAGACCGACAACAACGACCAGCCGTTCGATATCAACGAGGGCAGCAAGCTTGAACTGGGATCCACCGCCAAGTTGCGGGTGCTGACCACCTATCTCGAGATTGTCACCGAGTTGCATGACAGCTACGGCAATATGCCGGTGGAGAGCCTGCGAAAGATCGAAGTGTCCGATCAGGACAACATCAGCCGCTGGGCCATCGCCTATCTGATGAGTGCCAAGGACAGAAGCCTGCCGGTGATGCTGGAGGCCGCACTGGACCGCAAGTATTCCGCAAGTCCCTATGAAGGCTTCTTTACCGGCGGTGGCATGCACACCTTCAACAACTTCCGCAAGGAAGACAACGGTCGCATCCCGCCCATTCGCGATGCGCTGCGGGAATCCATCAACCTGCCCTTCGTGCGCTTGATGCGGGACATCGTCCGCTACAGCCTCTACAAGGAGGGAAATCGTGCCCAGTTGTTGAAAGATGACAGGGATCCTCGCCGTACCGAGTACCTGGCCAAGTTTGCTGACAAGGAGGGCCAGACCTACCTGCTGAGGTTCTGGCGCAAATATCGTGGCAAGAGTGCAGAAGAGCAGCTCGATACCTTCCTCGATGGTCTCAAACCCAGCGCGGTGCGTCTCGCCGCCGTGCATCGCTATCTGATGCCGGAAGCCTCCCAGGCCGACTTTGCCGCTTTCCTGGCCAAGCGCCTGCCGCGGGAGAAATTGACCGAGAAGCGCATCGAGCAGCTCTATACCAATTACGGCCCTGGCAAATATTCTCTGCCGGATCAAGGTTATATCGCACGGGTACATCCACTTGAGCTGTGGTTGCTTGCCTATCTCAAGGAGTTTGACAAGGCCACCTTTACCGATGCGGTAACCGCCAGCCGTGACGAGCGTCAGGAGGTCTACAGCTGGCTGTTCAAGACCCGTCATCGCAGTGCCCGGGATAGCCGGATCCGCACCATGCTGGAGGTTGAGGCCTTCCTCGACATCCATCAGCGCTGGGCTCGCCTGGGCTACCCGTTCGATCACCTGGTTCCGTCCCTGGCGACCGCACTGGGCAGCTCGGGCGATCGTCCTGCTGCGTTGGCCGAGCTGATGGGGATCATCCAGAACGGCGGCATTCGTGCGCCGACCCTGCGCATCGAGCACCTCTCCTTTGCCAAGGGGACCCCCTTCGCCACCGTCTTTGAGCCGGCGAACACCCAGGGGGCACGGGTGATGCCTGCCGAGGTGGCCAACGCCTTGCGCAATGCACTCTCCAAGGTGGTGGAAGGGGGGACGGCGCGGCGCATCGCCGGGGCCTTCGCCTTGCAGGATGGTACTGTCCTGGCCCTGGGGGGCAAGACGGGGACCGGGGACAACCGGATCGAGACGGTGGGTCGCTACGGCAATGTGACCAGTTCACTGGCTCGCAACCGGACTGCGACTTTCGTCTTCTACATCGGGGATGATCACTTCGGCACGCTGACGGCCTATGTACCCGGCAGCCAGTCCGACAAGTTCCGCTTCACGTCGGCGCTGCCTGTACAGGTGCTCAAGGGGATGGCCCCCCTGCTGGTCCCCTATCTGCAACCCGCTACTCACACCCAGTGCGTGGCGGGCAGCTGAGCGGATAGCGTATGAAAAAACGGGGCCATTGCGGCCCCGTTTGATTGTGTACTGCACGCCGCCCTGAGGCGGACGTGAGTCATCACTTACAACAGATCTTCAATTTCACCGCGCAGGTACTGGTACATCTCGCGATAGGCTACCGGCGGCTTGTTCAGCTCCCGTTCCTTGTTAGCGGTGCGGATCAGCTGACGCAGCTTCTGGCGATCCAGCTCGTGGAACTGGGACATCAGCTCGTTAAGGGCGCTGTCGCCTTCGGTGATCAGCCGCTCGCGCCACTGTTCGAGGCGGTGCAGGCGGGCGTTCACGGTGGAGTGACGCATCTTGATGATGGAGAGGGCCTCTTCAATGGGGGCCACATCGCGGCTACGCATCAGACGGCCGATGAACTGGAGATGGCGACGGAAGGACTCATCCTTCTTCGGCTTGAGCTTGCGACCCAGCTCGACCGCTTCGGCGAGCTCTTCATCCAGGGGGATCTTCTCCAGCTCGCTGTGACTTAGGGAGACGATCTCTTCCCCCATCTTCTGCAAGGCCTCGGCATCACGCTTGAGCTGGCTCTTGCTGGGGCCCCAGTCTTCCCACTCGTTGTCGTCTTGATATTGACTCATCGGTCTCTGTATTCCTGTCATTCACGTTTGGCGGATATGTTACCAGCTTCTCCCGCTGGGCGCAGGGGTCTGATATGCTTAGCCCCTTTCCTTCCCTTCATACAGATGTGAGTTATGGACCAGCAAGATCAAATCCGCCAGGATCAATCCCATCTCGAGGCCGTGGTCGCCGAGGCCCTTGAGATAGCGAAAGGGCTGGGCGCCGGGCTTGCCGAAGTCTCCATCAGCAAACAGACCGGCCTCTCGGTGAACACCCGGGGCTGCGAGCTGGAAAGCATCGAATTCAACAAGGATGGCGCACTCGGCATCGCCGTCTATCGCGATGGTTGCAAGGGGTCCTCCTCCACCACGGATCTGACCAAGCCGGCCATTCGCGCCGCCGTGGAAGCGGCCATGGAGATCGCCCGCCACACCTCTCCCGATGACTGCGCCGGTCTTGCGGATGCGGATCTGCTGGCCTGGGATGCCCCGGACCTGCAACTGTGCCACCAAATCGAGCTGGATCCCCAGCGTGGCATCGCGCTGGCCATCGAGTGCGAGCGGCTGGCCCTGGGACGGGATGCCCGCATCAAGCACTCTGACGGAGCCAGTTTCTCCAGCCACCTGGGCGTCAAGGTTTATGGCAACAGCCACGGCTTCGTCAAAGGCTATGCTGCATCGCGCAACTCCCTGAGCTGCGTACTGATCGGCGAGCAGGATGGCGACATGCAGCGCGACTACGGCTACTCCTCCAGCCGCTCCCTGGACGGGCTGTGGAGCCCCCAGCGCATCGCTGACGAGGCGGTGGAGCGCACTGTTTCCCGCCTGGGGGCTCGCAAGATCAGCACCCGCCATGCCCCTGTGCTGTTCCACCCCGATACCGCTGCCGGTCTGTGGGGCCATCTGGTGATGGCCATCAGCGGGGGCAACCTCTATCGCAAGTCGAGCTTCCTGCTGGACAAACTGGGCAAGCAGATCCTGCCCGAGTGGCTCACCATCCAGGAGTTCCCCCACTTGCCGGGAGGACATGCCAGCACCCCGTTCGACGGGGAAGGGGTTCGCACCCGCGACATGGACATCATCCGCAACGGCGAGCTGATGAGCTGGCTGCTCACCTCCTACTCCGCCCGCAAACTGGGCCTGACCACCACGGGCCATGCCGGGGGTATCCATAACTGGCAGGTTTCCAATACCGGCCAGGACTTCCAGGGCATGCTCAAGGAGATGGGTACCGGCCTGCTGGTGACCGAGCTGATGGGGCAGGGGGTCAACATCGTCAATGGTGATTACTCCCGCGGCGCAGCCGGTTTCTGGGTTGAAAATGGCGAGATCCTCTATCCGGTGGAGGAGATCACCATTGCTGGCAATCTGGCCGACATGTTCAGCCATATCGTGGCGGTGGGTAGTGATGAGGATGAGCGTTCCAGCCTCAAGACCGGCTCCGTACTGGTCGAGCAGATGAAACTGGCGGGGCACTGATCCCCTCCGTCCGATCTGGACTATGGTGTCTAGTCCTGAGATAGGTCTACACATTTTCAGCTAGCTTTTAGCACTCAGAACCCCCGATGCGTCACATCAGGGGTTCTGTATTTCAATGCCTGATGCGGTTGCTCCAGGTTATAAGTATCCACTGCCTTTCGCACTTTTCCCCGCCTGCGCCAGCCTCTGCAGGCTTTGCAGCAGTGACTCTCTTTTCAAGATCTCAGTGCATTTTGGTGACAGTTATGAGTATCTGTCATCAAGCATTTGACCCCGTGTTGTTCATGCAATGACTGATACAACCCCGAACAATACTGCACCTGGTGGTCCGAATGATGAATAAGCTTTCCGTGGTCACGTTGTTGCTTCAGTGTTTTCTCGATCACCATCGACTCGGCATTCATCTCTTAGTTGCCACTATTTTGCGTGAGCAGGTGTCCGTCACCTAGCTCAGGTAGAGCGGCCCTGAGTGTCATAACGCGTCTGCGTCTGTTTATAGGTGAGCTTGCCTTCTTCAATCTGCTCGACCAGGGCCAGTTTAAAAATCAGAGTAATTGTGTTGTGTTCGTTTACGCCCTGTCCCATCGAGATCTCCATCTATTCGGAGGAGAAGATGCAAACCATATTCAGGCAGATGCGCCGATCAGACGTCGGCCAGCTGCAATGCCTGGCGGTAGTACTCGTTGGCCTTGTTGGTCAGGCGGCGCTTGTCCATCACCTGGCCGAGGGCGTGGTAGAGGGCGGCATCCGGCGCCTTCGCCACTTCCTGCTCCAGCAGGCGCTGGGCGTCGTCCAGTTGGCCGGCCAGCAGGCAGACCCGGGCCAGCGCGGCTTCGGCGCCAGGCTGATCCTGGATCTTTCTGAGCAGGGTCAGCATGGGCTGGTAGTCGTCCAGTTTGAGCTTGGGCAGGCGGGCGAACAGCTCGGGGGAGGGATCCTTGCGCAGGGCCTCCAGCCAGAGATCGGCGGCTTCGGCATCGGCCCCCAATCGGCGCAGGCGATCCCCGTAACTGGCCAGCAACACGGGATCCTGGCGCTGTTTGCGGGGCAGTCCCTGCCAGACCGTGCGCAGGGTGTCGAGGGAACCGCTGGCGGCCTCCAGACGACCGCACCACGCCTGGTGCAGCAGGGTCTCTTCCTGCTGGGCGGTCAGCTTGCCCACCTTGCGCAGGGCAGGGGCGAGATCGATGAGGGCCGCCCAGTCTTCACGGGCCAGATACACCTGACGCAGCTGATCCAGCACCATGGGGTGGCGCGGGTTGAGGGCATAGATGGACTCGAGGCGACCGAGGGCGCTGTCGTACTGGCCCTGCTCAATCTGCAACTGGGTCTGGATCAGGGTCAGTGCCAGCTCTGCCTTGGGGTTCTCTTCCTGAGCTTTCTGCAGGTAGTGATCCCGGCGCACGTCATCGCCCCGGGCCTGGGCCACCCGGGCGGCGCTCAGGTAGTTGAGCAGCGGGGTGTCGCTGTTGTCTGCGCCCTTGATGAGGAGCTTCTCGGCCTGGTTGTAGTGCCCCTCGGCCATGGCCAGGGTGGCATTGACGGTTTGCAGGTTGGCCTTGCGGCGGCGGCGGGAGCCGAACCAGCCCTGGGTCTTGCGGCGCAGGCCGAACAGGCGGGCCAGCACCCATTCCACGATGAGCAGGGCGCCGTAGAACAGCACCGCCAGGATCACCGCGCTGGTGACCGAGGATTCCACCGTGTAGTTGCCCAGCGAGATGAGCACATAACCCTTGTTGCCGGAGGCTTCGGGACCGAAGATGAGGCCCGCCACCATCACGGCGACTATGACGATCAGACGAATCATGGTCTCCTCCTCAGTTGCCGGCCAGGATGCGTTGCAGGCGTTCGGTCAGCACCTGTTCCAGCATGGTCTGGGTCTTGAACTGATCCGGGTAGTCAAACTGGATCTGCTCGCCTTTGAGCTTGTCGAGCTCGGACTGCATGTACTGGGTGGCGCTGTTGTCGGCATCGAAATACTGGGTCAGCCAGCGCTGGGCCTTCTCCAGGCTGTCGACATAGAGGGACTGCTGTTCACGATAGACGGCGAGCTGGGCCTGCAGCAGCTTGGTCTTGAGGTTCTCCCGCAGGAAGATCTCCTGCTGCGGGGAGAGCAGGGCTTCCACGGCGCCATCGCGGCGACGGATGGTGATGAAGTTTTCGGTGAACTTGACCCAGTTCTTCTTCAGGTTGCTCTGCCACTCGTCCGGGTTGGTGCTGACGGTCTGGTCGGGCTCGCTCTTGGCTTCCGGCATGCTGACGGTGGAGAGGGGCAGCAGCTCGATCTGGTCCGAGAGGGCGGCCAGCTTCAGGGTCAACCCCTCGCGATCGACCCGTGGCATCCCCTTGAGCTTGGCGATGTCTTCCGCCAGCGCCTTGCGAATGGGCATCAGGCTGGGGTCGTTGAGCGCCTTGATGCGCTCGTCGGCGTTGCCGAGCAATGTGATGGCGGAGACGATGTCGTGTTCGAGCCACAGCTTGCGGCCCGCCATGCGCACCAGGTATTCGGATTCGGCCAGCATCCAGTCATTGGGGCGCTTGTCGTCCAGATCCAGCACCTTGGTCTGCAAGGCGTCCAGCGCCTCCTGCAACTGCTGCTGGCTCTTGCCGAGGGCTCCGATCTGTTCGGCATCCTTGCTGCTGCCCTGATCAATCCTGGTCATGGCGTCGGCCAGTTGCTGCTTGAGGGCTACCAGTTCGGCCTGCTGGGCAACGGCGTTCTGGTGTCCGTGCACATAGAGACCACCGGCCAGCCCCAGGGCCAGCAGGATGGCGATGCCGCCAAGCACGGTGCCAGAGCTGCCCTTCTTGCTCCCTGTCGTTCCGGGCGCGGGCTTGTTGTTGTCGGCCACGGTGGCCGCGGCACTCGGCTGGACTTCTTGCTGTTCAGTCATTCCATCTTCCTCAGTTCCAGGGCGGCCACCAGAGCCTGGTTGGATGCACCTTGGGCAATCACGATACGGGTAAAACCAGCCCCTTCTGCCATCTCGGCCACCCGGGGACTGGGCACCACCAGCAGGCGGTCATAAAGCCAGGGGTGCTGCGGGCCGGGCACCAGGGCCAGCAACCGCTGCAACAATTCGCCACTGGTGATGAGCAGGCTGTCGAGCCCGGCTGCCTGCCAGTGGCGGGTCAATGCATCCCCGTCAAGATCGGGGTAGTGGCGCTCGTAGGTGGCACAATAGTGCACCAGTGCGCCCCGTGAGGCCAGCGTCCGGGCGATGAGATCCCGCCCGTCGTTGCCGCGCAGGATCAGCACCCGGCGGCCACTCACCCTTTGCAGTGCCGGCAGGGCCAGCAGCCCTTCGCTGCGGGGATCGGCCGGGCACAGGGCCTGGATGCCCGCCTCGGCGAAGGCATCCGCACTCGCCTGGCCGACTGCAAAGTAATCAATATGTGGCCAGGTCTGACCAGTTTGCAACAGAAAATGATGTGTAAAATGAACGGCATGCATGCTGACGGCGATAACGAGGTCCGCCTCCCGCAGCATGTCACCCAGGTGAGGGAGGTCGCATCCCGGCCGGGTTTCCAGCAACGGACAGCAGAGCGGTGCGTGACCCAGCTGGTGCAGCATCTGCACCAGCTGGTTGGCCTGGGCGGCCGGGCGCACCACCAGGGGGACCATCAGGGGGCGCTCCGAGCAGATGACCGCGAACCTGGCTGTGCTGCACTCATGCCCGGTAGACCTCGGCCAGGATGACGTCGGCGCCGGCGGCCAGCAGGCGCTGGGCCAGGGTGTGGCCCAGTGCCTCGCCTTCTGCCAGGGGGCCGCGGATCTCGTCGCGAATGACGCGGCTGCCATCCGGGCTGCCCACCAGGCCGCGCAGCCATACCTCTTCTCCCTGTACCAGGGCATAGGCCCCGATAGGCACCTGACAGCCCCCTTGCAGGGCGCGGTTCATGGCGCGCTCGGTCAGCACCCGGATGCGGGTCTCGGGGTGTTCGAGCGGCGCCAGCAGGGCGTGCAGCTCGTGATCGTCGAGGCGGCATTCGATGCCGACCGCCCCCTGGCCGTTGGCGGGCAGGCTCTGCTCGGGCTCGATGAAGGCGGCGATACGATGGGCCATCTCCAGTCGTTTCAGGCCGGCGGCGGCCAGGATGATGGCGTCATAATCACCGGCATCCAGCTTGGCGAGGCGGGTGTTGACGTTGCCCCGCAGGTCGCGGATCACGAGATCAGGGCGCGCAGCGCGCAGCTGGCACTGACGGCGCAGGCTGGAGGTGCCGACCACGGCCCCTTGAGGCAGCTCGTCTATCTGGTTGAAATAGTTGGAAACAAAGGCATCACGCGGGTCTTCGCGCTCACAGATGGTGTGCAGGCCGAGTCCGTCGGGGAACTCCACAGGTACGTCTTTCATGGAGTGGACAGCGATGTCGGCACGCCCTTCCAGCATGGCAGTCTCCAGTTCCTTGACGAACAACCCCTTGCCGCCGACCTTGGCGAGGGGGGTGTCGAGGATCTTGTCACCCTGGGTGCTCATGGGCACCAGTTCGACCTGCAGATCCGGATGGAGTGCCTCCAGCCGATCTTTCACAAAATTGGCCTGCCACAGGGCCAGTGGGCTCTTTCGAGTGGCAATTCTCAGGGTTCGGGCTGCCATATCAATCAGTTGTTTCATCTTTTGAGAGGAAAACGATCTTACCACCCTTTGCAGGGGCTTTCATGGCGCAGCCCGCAAAAGCGGGGCCAAGCTCAAAAACGGGGGCTGAAAATTATTTTCATTCAGCCAATAATTGATTTTAAGTTATTGAAAACAAGTAATTTTATTGCTTTCCGCTGATACCGTTACGAACGGGGTCAGAAATAATCCGGTGATTGTGTGCGGGCTTGTTTACCACTGCTGTTTGCATTGTTAACATGATCACACTTTTTTGACGTCTCCCCGTTTTGGTGCGTCATTTCTCTTCCCCATAGGTAGGGCATTGCTGGTTAAACTCGACACGCTGGTGGCGCGCTACGACGAACTCAATCGTCTCAAGACGCAACGAGCGCTGGATCTCATGAGTCGCTACGGGCAGCAGGTTTTCCACTTGCTGCCTGTCATGCTGCACTTCAATCACCCCCTGTTGCCCGGTTATGTGGCAGGGGATGTGCCTCATGGTATCTGGAGTTTTGTCGCCAACGAGGCCCAGCAGGCCTTCATCCAGGATCTCTGCCAGAACGCCAACTGCCAGGGCGGTCTCAGTACCCACGACAAGTCCATTCAGGGCCTCTACTCCATGGGGAGCACCTCCTCCATCGGTCAGTGCTGCCACTCGGATCTCGACATCTGGGTCTGTCATGTGGCCGGTCTGTCGAGCGAGCGCCTCGCCCTGCTGGAACAGAAGTGCCAGCACCTCTCCATGTGGGCGGAGCAGCGGGGGGTCGATCTCAACTTCTTCCTGATCCCCGAAGACAAGTTCCGTCAGCGCAACGATGCCCAGATGCAGGGGGAGAGCTGCGGCAGCGCCCAGCACCTGCTGCTTCTCGACGAGTTCTACCGCAGCGCCATGCACATCGCCGGCAAGCGGCTGCTCTGGTATCTGGTGCCCAGCGAGTATGACGACCACTACGACGACTACGTCAACGGCCTGTTTGCCCACGGCAAGTTGAGCCAGGATGACTGGCTCGATCTCGGCGGCTTTGATCGCATTCCTGCCGAGGAGTATTTCGGCTCCGCCCTGTGGCAGCTCTACAAGGGGATCGACTCCCCCTACAAGGCGGTGCTCAAGTCGGTGCTGATGGAGGCCTACTCCCACGAGTATCCCAACACCCGGCTGCTGTCGGTGACCAGTCGCGACTGGTTCCAGCACAACGAGGGGATGCACTACCGCCTCGACAACTACTGCCTGATGCTGGACAAGGTGACCAACTACCTCAAGTCCATCGGCGACATGCAGCGCCTCGATCTGGTGCGTCGCTGCTTCTATCTGAAGGTGTGCGACGGGCTGAGCCATCCCAAGGAAGATCACTCCCCGGACTGGCGCCGGGAGCAGATGGCCCAGCTGGTGGCCTACTGGGGCTGGAGTCCGGAGCGCCTTTACCACCTTGATCACCGCCAGGAGTGGAAGGTGGAGGACGTCAAGGTGGCCTACGCCGAGTTGCTGGAGGCTCTGATGCAGAGCTACCGCAATCTCATCCAGTTCGCCCGGCGCAACAACATCAGCGAGTCCATCAACCCGGAAGACATCGGCATCCTGTCGCGCAAGCTCTATGCCGCATTCGAGAGCCTGCCGGGCAAGGTGCAGCGCATCAACCTCAAGATTGCGCCGGATCTCGGCGAGCCGGATCTCAGCCTGGTACAGGTACCCCACGGCCGCCTGAATCGCGCCGGCTGGTATCTCTACAAGCATTCTCTCGAACCCGCCGACATCATCGGCCGGGCGCCGCTCGAATATAACGGCTACATCAGCAAGCTGGTGGCCTGGGCCTATTTCAACGGCCTGCTGACGCCCCAGTCCCGGGTGCACCTGTTCAACCAGGGCTCGGATCTGCACATCGACAACCTGCATCAGTTCTGTCGCGATCTCTCCGGGACCTTCCCGGTCAAGTATCCCCGCGCGACCAACCTGGCCCTGAGCCGGCCGTGCGAGATCCGCCAGCTCTCCATCTTCCTGAACCTGGAGACGGACCCGTCCAGCCACTGGGTGGGGCAGGTGATCGAGTTCGATGCCAACGCCGCCGATGTCTTCTCGTTCGGTCGCAACCAGGAGTGTCTGGTGGGATCCGTGGATCTCGTCTATCGCAACTCCTGGAGCGAGATCCGCACCCTGCACTTCGAGGGGGAGGAAGCCGTGGTGGACGCCCTCACCACCATCCTCGGCAAGATGCACCAAGACGCTGCGGCCCCCGAGATGATCGAGGTGTTCTGCTACAGCCAGCACTTCCGCTCCCTGGTGCGCACCCGCTTCCAGCAGCTTGTGGCTGAATGCATCGAGTTGCGCCTGGCCCGGGACAAGCAGCAGTTGGTCAAGACGCTGGCGCTCGGCAAGGAAAAGTACGGCATCTTCTTCGAGCGGCGCGGGGTGTCGGTCAAGAAGCTGGAAAACGCCATCGATTTTTACCGTCACATCTCCCACAACAAGCTGGATCACCTGCCGCTGCGCCTCGACAAGACTCACAGCCAGCACCTGCCCGGCATTGTCGACGCCTACGCCAGCGAAGGGCTGGTGCAGTTCTTCTTCGATACCCGGGATGCAGGCACCAACATCTATATCCTGGACGAGGCGAACCGGGTGGAGATCTACCAGCACTTCGCCGGCAACAAGGACGAACTGGTACAGGGGGTGAACCGGTTCTACACCTCGGGTCACGAGCGATTCAGCAATGCGGGTCAGTTCAGCAACTTCAACCTGCCCCAGTACTACGAAATCGTGCAGGTGGGTGACAAACTCGATGTGATCCCCTACCGCAGCCAGAGCCCGCAGCGGGACACCCCAGGCGCGGCGCGGGAAGTAGGGTGATGTGCTGATAACAGCACCGGCAAGATGGCAAACGGCCTGCTGATGCAGGCCGTTGTCCTATCCGTGGTACGGGAATCAGGCGTGGAGGGGGCCGCAGCCCGTGGGGGATGCCGTCGAGCATCGCCGTCAGAGATGAAAGCAAACGGCCTGCTGATGCAGGCCGTTGTCTTACCCGTGAGCCGACAATCAGGCGCCGAGGCGGGCCAGTAACCAGCTGCGAATGTCGCCCAGCTGGGGGCGGCAGATCTCGTGGCGCATGGGGTATTCGTGCCACTCGGGGCTGAGTCCCACCGCTTCCAGCCGGTTCTTGGCGTCCCAGCCCATGGAGAGGTTCACCACGTCGTCATAGATGCCGTGCATGTAGCAGATGGGCAGGGCGCGGGCCGCCTCGCTCATCTCGCCGGGCAGGGTGTTGGGCGCAGCCAGGTAGGTGGACATGCAGAGCAGGCCTGCCAATGGCACCGGATGGCGCAGGGCGGTGAAGGAGGCGATGACGCCCCCCTGGGAGAAGCCGGCCAGCACGATGCGCTCGGGGGCGAAACCCTCGGCCACCAACTGTTCGATCAGCGAGGCGATACGGGCCGCTGACTCCCTGACATGGGACTCCACGGCGCGATCCGCCGGATCCTCGAAGCTCTTGATGTCGTACCAGCCGCGCATCCGGTAGCCCATGTTGATGGTGATGGGGCGTTCGGGCGCATCCGGCAGCAGATGGCGGACGGGCAGGTCGGCGGGCAGGGCCAGCGCCTCCACCAGGGGGGCGAGGCCTGCGCCGGAGTCCCCCAGCCCGTGCAGCCAGATCACCGCATGGCGGGCACCTTCGGGATGCAGATCCGTCATGAGAAGACCACGGGCTCGCCGGCCTGGGTGGTGCAGGCCCGGGTCAGCAGGGCCTTGAGCTCGTCGCCGAAGCGGTTGTCGATCCAGCTGTCACCGCGCAGCTCGAAGTGGAAGCCGTTCTCCCGGGTGGCGACCCAGATCTGATGCAGGGGCTCCTGCTTGTTGATGATGACCTTGGTCTTGTTCTCGAAGCTCAGGGTCAGCACCCCGCCGGCGCGTTCGCAGTCGATATCCGGATACCCCTCGTCGATGGTGTCTTCCACATACTGGAAAAAGGCGTCGGTCAGGGCGTGATACTCGTGATCCTTCATCGGTTTATCCTGTTGCTTTTAACAATGTGAGTGCGATTATAGAGGGCCAAAAATTTTTTCGCAGCGAACCATTATGATTACCCAGTTCACCAAGTGCCTGTTTGCCGCGTCGCTGTCGCTCGGGTTGGCCGCCTGTGGCCTGACGGGGCCGCTCTACATGCCGCCGGCCGAACAGCCCGCACCTGCAGAGCAGACACAGCCCAAGACAGAGAGTACACCGCAAGCCGCCTCGCCTGCGACCGCTACACCGGCCTCAGAGGCCGCGCCGCAATAATCTAGGAAGGAACCGCCCCCTTGGATCACTTTAACTACGACGCAGACGGTCAGCTTCAGGCCGAACAGCTTCCCCTGCAACAGCTTGCCGACCAGTACGGCACTCCGCTCTATGTCTACTCCCGCGCCACCCTGGAACGCCACTGGCATGCCTTCGACCAGGCGGCTGGCGACATTCCCCACCTGATCTGCTATGCGGTCAAGGCCAACTCCAACCTGGCCCTGCTCAATCTGCTGGCACGCCTCGGTTCGGGCTTTGACATCGTCTCCGGCGGCGAGCTGTCCCGGGTGCTGGCGGCGGGCGGTGATCCGGCCAAGGTGGTCTTCTCCGGCGTCGCCAAGAGCGAAGCCGAGATGCGCCTTGCGCTGGAAAAAGAGATCCTCTGCTTCAACTTGGAGTCCGAAGCCGAGCTGGAGCGCCTGAACCGGGTCGCAGGCAGCATGGGCAAGAAGGCGCGGGTCTCGGTGCGGGTCAACCCGGACATCGACGCAGGCACGCACCCCTATATCTCCACCGGCCTCAAGCAGAACAAGTTCGGCATCCCCATCGAACAGGCGCCCGCCATCTACCGCAAGGCAGCGGCCATGGCCCACATCGAGATCAAGGGGGTGGATTGCCACATCGGCTCGCAACTCACTGAATTGAATCCCTTTATGGAGGCGGCGGACAAGCTGCTCAAGCTCATCGACGAGCTGGCGGCGGAAGGCATCCACATCCATCACCTGGACGTGGGCGGCGGCCTGGGGGTCAACTACGGCGCCGAGCAGCCGCCGCACCCCACCGAGTATGCCGAGGCGCTCAAGCAGAAGCTGGCGGGACGGGATCTGACCCTCTTGTTCGAACCGGGCCGCGCCATCGTCGCCAACGCCGGTGTGCTGTTGACCCGGGTCGAGTTCCTCAAACCCGGCGAGACTCGCAACTTCGCCCTGATCGACGCCGGCATGAACGATCTGCTGCGCCCCTCCCTCTACGGCGCCTGGATGAACATCATCGAGGTGGACAGCCGGGCGACCCACGAGAAGGCACTCTATGACGTGGTGGGCCCGGTGTGCGAGACCGGCGACTTCCTCGGCAAGGAGCGTACCCTGGCGATTGCCGAGGGCTCCCTGCTGGCGGTGCGTTCCGCTGGTGCCTACGGCTTTACCATGTCCTCCAACTACAACACCCGACCCCGTGCGGCCGAGGTGCTGGTGGACGGTGACCAGGCGCACCTCATCCGTGAGCGGGAGCAGTTGGCGGATCTCTGGCGTGGCGAGCACCTGTTGCCGTGATGGATGGATTTTCAGCGTTCCTCCATGTGAGAGCGTGATTAACGGTGAGACAGGAACGCGCGATGTTGATTGAGTTTTCCAAAATGCACGGCCTCGGTAACGACTTCATGGTGGTGGATGGCGTCACCCAGAAGGTGTTCTTCAGCAACGACATCATCAAGAAGCTGGCGGATCGTCACTTCGGTATCGGCTTCGACCAGCTGTTGCTGGTGGAGCCGCCCTATGACCCCGAGCTCGACTTCCATTACCGCATCTTCAATGCCGACGGCAGCGAGGTGGAACAGTGCGGCAACGGGGCCCGTTGCTTCGCCCGTTTCGTGCGTCTCAAGGGGCTGGTCAACCGGGATCGCATCGCGGTCAGTACCGCCCGGGGCCGCATCACCCTGCAGCTGGAAGGGGAGAATCAGGTCACGGTCAACATGGGGGTGCCCCAGTTCGAGCCGGGCAAGATCCCGTTCCGTGCCCAGAAGGCGGAGAAGACGTATCTGCTGCGGGCCCAGGATCACACCGTGATGTGCGGTGCCGTCTCCATGGGCAACCCTCACTGCGTCATCGAGGTGCCCTCGGTGGCCGATGCGCCGGTGGAGACCCTGGGACCCATCATGGAGCGCCACGAGCGCTTCCCCGAGCGTGTCAACGTCGGCTTCATGGAGATGGTCAACGCCAGCGAGATCAAGCTGCGGGTCTTCGAGCGCGGGGTGGGGGAGACCCTGGCCTGCGGGACCGGGGCCTGTGCGGCCGTGGTGATAGGCATCAGCCAGGGCAAGCTCAAGGAGCGGGTCACCGTCACCCTGCCGGGTGGCAAGCTGACCATCGCCTGGAAGGGACCGGGTCAGCCCGTCTACATGACGGGGCCGGCCGAGCACGTCTTTGACGGCCAGATAGAGTTGTAGACAAGGAGCGGGTGATCCCGCTCCATCAACGGATCATATCGGGGCCCTTGGCCCCTTTTTCGGATGGATCAACCAAGTTATGAGCGAACTCAAACGGCAGGAATCACTGGTGGATGAAGCCACAGTGCTGGAGTACCTGGCCCGTTATCCCGAGTTTTTCCTGCGTCACGGGGCCATGCTGGACAAGATCCGCATTCCCCATGCGCAAAAGGGCACCATCTCCCTGGTGGAGCGCCAGCTGGACAGACAGCGGGAGCGCATCGAGCAGCTGGAGCAGGAGATCACCGAACTGATGGGGGTCGCCAGCGAGAACGAGCGGATCTTCCGGGTCTATGCGGATCTCTACGGGGAGATCTACGGCTGCCAGACCCTGTTCGAGCTGAGCGCCGTGATGGGCAAGGCCTTCGTCCAGCGGCTGCGACTCACCGGCCTGCGGCTCTGGCTCAATCCCAGGCATTTCCAGCTGAGCGGCCCCGAGCAGCGTTTCCTGGCGCAGGGCAAACAGCTCGAACAACTGCTGGGGCAGCGCCTGCCCGGCACGGACTACTATTTCGGTCGCCTCAACCAGAGCGAGAAGCAGGCGCTGTTTGGCAATGATGTGCTGGTCAACTCGGTGGCCCTGATGCGGCTCGGGGAGCTCGGCGTGCTGGCCTTCGCGAGCTCGGATCCCAGCCACTTCACCCCCCACAACGACACCCTGCTGCTGGGTCAGCTGGGGCGTCTGTTGCAGCTGCGTCTGCCCGAGCTGGCCCGTGGCTAAGGCAACGACCCGATCCCCTGCCAGGACGCCCCCTGCCGCCGACCCCCTGCCGGTCGCACTGGCGGGGGAGCTGAACGCCTTTATCGAATACCTGAGGGTCGAGCGCCAGCTCAGCCCCCACACCCGCAGCAACTATCAGGCCCACCTGGAAGCCATGACCGCCGAGCTGGTGAAGCTCGGGGTCGACGACTGGGCCCGGCTCGAGGCGAGCCAGGTGCGCAGTCTGGTGACCCGGATGCACAAGGGAGGGCTGGCGCCCCGTTCCCTTGCCACCAAGATGTCGGCCCTGCGCAGCTTCTGCGACTGGCAGGTGCGCCAGGGGCGGCTCACCGCCAACCCGGCGCGTGGCATCGTCACCCCCAAGCAGGGGCGGCCCCTGCCCAAGAACCTGGACGTGGACGAGATGTACCAGCTGCTCAACATCACCGACGAGCAGGATCCGCTGGCGGTGCGGGATCGCGCCATCATGGAGCTGATGTACTCCTCCGGCCTGCGCCTTGCCGAGCTGGTGGGGCTCAACCTCGCGGACGTGAAGCTCGACGAGCGCCAGCTCAGGGTGATCGGCAAGGGCTCACGGGAGCGGGTGCTGCCCATCGGGCGGATGGCGGTGGAGTGGTTGCACAAGTGGCTCAAGGTACGCCCCCTGCTGGCCGGTGACGAGGGGGAGGCATTGTTCGTCTCCAAGCGCAGGCAGCGGCTCTCGGCCCGCTCGGTACAGGAGCGGCTCGACGGCTGGGGCAACAAGCAGGCTCTCAATGCCCACGTGCATCCCCACAAGCTACGCCACAGCTTCGCCACCCACATGCTGGAATCCTCCGGCGACCTGCGGGCGGTGCAGGAGCTGCTGGGGCATGCGGATCTCTCCACCACCCAGATCTATACCCACCTCGACTTCCAGCATCTGGCCAAGGTATATGACAGTGCCCACCCGCGGGCGAAGCGAGATCCGGAAACGCCGGAGGATGAGTGATGTGGTGTGCGATCTGCGGGGATGACAATCTCCACGTCGCCCGGGTCAGGCGGGAGCCCGCAACGCTAGAGGATGAGGAGTAAAGAGGAACAGCCATGCAGTTTTACCGTCGCTGGCAGCCGGTGGCCGCCATCTCGTTCGATCTGGACGACACCCTCTATGACAACGGCCCCGCCATCGCGCGGGCGGAACAGTGGATGCTGGACCACCTGCGCAGCGAATACCTGGCTACCGCCATGCTGGACAAGCCGCGCTGGCTCGCGCTCAAGCGCCAGTTGCTGCTGGACCACCCGGCGCTTAGCCACGACGTCAGCCTGACGCGCCAGCGTGGCATTCGCGAGGCCCTGGTGCAGGGGGGCATGGAGCCCAGGCTGGCGGAGCAGCAGGCCCGGGCGGTGTTCACCGGCTTCATGGCCGAGCGCTCGAAGATAGAGGTGAGCGAGGCGACTCACGCCCTGCTGGCTCGTCTGGCGGCGCGCTACCCGCTGGCGGTGATCACCAACGGCAACCTGGATCTGGAGCAGGCAGGTCTGGCTGGCTACTTCACCCTGGTCTGCAAGGCGGGAGCGGGAGCCAGAATGAAACCGGCGCACGACATGTTCGTGCAGGTGCAAGAGGCCCTGAGGCTGGCCCCCGGCCGCATCCTTCATGTGGGGGATCACCCGGTGACCGACGTGCTGGGGGCCAGGCTGCACGGCTTTCGGGCCGCCTGGCTCAACGAGAGCGGTCAGTCCTGGCAGTCGCTGTCGCTGCTGCCGGATGTGGAGCTGGGGCAGCTGCAGGATCTGGCCACCCTGCTGCTCTGAGCTGGGGATGAGGGACAGATTCCGTGATGTATATCTGGCAATAATAACAAGGGAGCAAGGGCGTGAAGGGAATGAAGGGTGTCATCTGGCTGGCGATCCCCGTGATGCTGGCGGGATGCGATCTGGTGCAAGACCGTTACCGGATGGAGTTCAGGGACGGATCCTGGCGGGAGATCGCCATCTCCCCGTTTTCCGACGAGGCGCGCTGGCGCGAGGGGTGTGCCACCGGCGAGATCCAGGTGGACATGACCCTGCCCCTGAAACGGGGCAAGGTGGTGAATGGCCGGGAGCAACTGCTCATCGGCGGCGAGCTGTTCGAGCTGGAGGATGCCCGTCTCTATCGCGGCAACGGCATGGTGCTCGGGCAGGCCCCGGACCATATCCAGCGGGGCCTCAAGGGGCTGGATGTCTGCCGAACCCTGCGCCCTGATCGCGGGGCCCTGCCCAAGCTCAAGGGCAAGGGATTTGGCGACTAGCACTTCTGCTGCTTGAACGGGCAGGAGGCGTCGCCGAAAGCAGTGGGCAGCTTGATGGCGTGGGGGGGTCACAGGCCCGTCACGTCGGATGCCTCTGGGTAGCCCCCGATGTACGAGGCCCTGCCCAGGCTCAAGGGCAAGGGGTCGGCGACTAGCCGACCTGCTGCCTGAACCGGCGACAGGCGTCGCCAAAGGCGGTGAAGAGCTTGATGGAGTGGGGGTTCTCGCTGGCCTTCCACTCCGGGTGCCACTGCACCGCCAGCAGGAAGGGGGAGAGGGCGGGAGCGTGGATCGCCTCGATCAGCCCGTCTTCGGCATGGGCCAGGGGGGCCAGCCCCTTGGCCAGCGTCTTGATCCCCTGCCCGTGGAGGGAGTTGACCGGAATCGACGGCTGCCCCATCAGCTCGGCCAGCCAGGTACCGGGCACCAGCTCGACCTGATGGCTCTCGCCATACTGCTCGTCCACCGGGTCATCCGCATCCTCCCGATGATCGTCATAACCCGGCTCGCAATAGACCTTCTGGTGAATGTCGCCTCCCAGGGCCACGTTGATCTCCTGCATGCCGCGGCAGATCCCGAGGATCGGCAGGCCACGGTCGAGGGCGGCGCGCACCAGGGGAATATCGAACAGATCCCTGTCCCTGTCCTGGGGCTTCTCCGGGGTGAGGTTCTCCTGGCCATAGAGGGCAGGATCGATGTTGGATCCGGCACCGCTCAGATAGACCCCGTCGGCGAGGTCCAGATACTGCTCCAGATCCTCGGTGCCACAGCAGGTGGGCACCAGCACCGGCACGCAGCCGCTGATCTCCACCAGAGGCTTGATGTATTTGTGGGTCATGACCTGGTAGGCGTGGCCACTGCGGGCCTGGGCCCCCATGGTCATCAGCACGACGGGTTTGTTATGGGAACTGAGGTTGGGCATAGGTCACCTTGGCTATCCTTGGCGGTCTCATCCTGCGCCTTGGGAAGGCCCTTGCCGCCTCGGCTCGCAAGGGCATGCCTCAAGGCATGGTCGTGGGATCAGGGTCGCGCCAGAGTGCCAGAATCGTCGGTCAGCCTTGGCAACGACAGCCTGGATCCTGCTTCCAGTCTGCCAAGGCCGTTCAATATGTCAAACAAAATGATGCAATTATGTTAACCGTTGATGCCGGGATACGGCTCTTAGTCCTATTTAAAGGGGCTTGAGGGGGAATGCCTGGCGCGGCGAGCGATTTGATGGTGGATATATTAAACATCTGGCCGGGCGGCCGGATAGCAGAAGGGGCCCACAGGGCCCCTTGTCGACTCAGGCGTTCAGGATGAAACGCTCGATCACCTGGGCGACCCCGTCTTCATCGTTGCGCCCCGTGGTGTGCTGTGCCAGCGCCTTGATCTCGTCGGTGGCGTTGCCCATGGCGACCCCGAGTCCGGCGTAGGCGATCATGTGGTGATCGTTGCCCGCATCCCCCACCGCGATCACCTGGGAGGCATCCAGCCCCAGGTGCTCGGCCAGGGCAGCGACGCCGGTGCCCTTGTTGCTGCGTTTGTTCATGAACTCGAGGAAGTAGGGGGCGCTGCGCACCACGGTATAGCGCTCGTGGAGTTCGGCGGGCAGCTGGGCGATGGCACGGGAGAGCAGGGGCTCTGGGTCAATCATCATCACCTTCATGATCTGCTCGTCGTCGGGCAGGGTGGCGAAGTCCACCAGGTTGATGGGTTGACCGATGAGGCGGGATTCGTGCTCGGTGTAGGGGCTGATCCTGGGGCTGATGAGCCCCTGGCGGACGGAGAAGCCGTGGATGTTCACCCCCAGCTCACAGGCCAGGTGGGCGATGGCACGGGCATCGCTGCCGGTCAGCAACTGGCTGCGGATGATGCGTTGCTCGGATACCTGCTGCACCAGGGCGCCGTTGTAGCAGATGACGTAGTCATCCTGGCCGGTGAGGCCCAGCTCGGTCAGGGCGGAGGTCATGCCTTCCAGCGGGCGGCCGGAGGCCAGCACCACGGTCACGCCCCTGGCGCGGGCTGCCGCGATGGCGGCCTGGGTGCGGGGGGAGATTCGGCCCTCTGGGGTCAGCAGGGTGCCATCCATATCCAATGCGATCAGCTTGTACATCTTCTCACTACCTGAGTCTGGCCGGCCCGCCCGATGGGGCCATGGGGAGGCTGAGTGTAGCGAAAATCGCCGCCGGGATCACGCCGCCTGCCGAAGCGGGGGCACGTTGCCCCTCAGCGCTGGCCCTGGTAGGGGGTCAGTTGCAGTTGATCTTCCCGGATGGCGAAGTGGATGGGGCCGTGCTCGATGTCGACCCTGTTGTGGTGGTGGGCCATCTCCACCTCGACGCCGGGGAAGAGGCGCTGGGTGGCGATGATGTCCATGTTGGCCATGAGCGCCTGCAGCTCCCGCTGCGCCTCGGCGAGCTGCTCGTCCAGGCTCTTGCTCTCGTCGAACTGGCGGGTGCGCAGCGCCTTGATCTTCTGCAGGGTCTCGGGATTGCGCTTGTCACGGGGCAGTTGCAGCAGCCGCAGGATGAGATCCTGCAGCTTGTCTATCTGCTCGGCGCAGGTCTGTTTGCGCTGGCGCAGCGCCAGCTCCTGCTCCTTCTGGCTGAAATAGCCACCGAGGATCTGCAACCGGGTCCGGTTGGCCGCCGAGGCTCCGAGCACCGGTGCCATGATGAGCCGGTTGGCGATGTTGATGCCGCCGATGAGGTGCCCCTTGCGCATGGCGCTGTCCCCCACCTTGAGATCCTGGCCGCTGCGGCAATAGCAGTGGCTGAGCTGGCTCAGGATATGGATGTCGCCATCGGCCTCCAGCCTGGCGTACTGGGCATAGCTGGCGTGGATCTCCCCTCCGGCGTTGAGGTGGCAGAGGTATTCGTCGTCCGCCAGCTTGCGCCCTATGATGCCGTTGCGCACCGTGATGGTGCCGCCGGATTCGATGTAGCCACCCTCGACGAAGCCGCCGATCACCACGTCCCCGCTGGTCTTGACGCGCATGCCGGGCATGACGTCCCCGGTGACCAGCAGGGATCCCTCGAACTCGACGTGGCCGTGGCGGATGTCGACCTGCTTGACGTTGAGCACCTCATCGACCCGCATCCCGGCACGCTCCTGACAGGGGAGCCCCGGGCGTGTCGCCAGCAGCAGGTCCGGATCCTCGGGGGAGAGGCAGGTGCCGTCACCCGGCGTCATGGCGCTCTCCTTGCCGTGGCGGGCGGTCAGGGTCTGGCCCGTCACGGTGAAGCCGTCGATGCCCTGGGTGGCGGGGTGCCTGCGCATCAGCAACTCCCCCGCCTTGACGGTGAGCAGGGTGCCGAGGTCGCGCATGTCCACCTTGCCGTGATCCCGCTCCTGGGGTTTGAGGATCCGCTCGGCTGCGGTCTCCACCAGCCGCTCCAGGCGGGTATCCAGGCCGTGCCTGGCGGCCTTGCCGAGGGCGATGACGGGATTGAGCTGGGCACCGGGTGCCGCCTCACCCGCTGCCTGGATGGCGGCGGCAAGCAGCCGCTCGCTCACCCCCTGCTTGACCGTGCTGGCCGCCAGGGCCTCCTGCAACCGGGCCAGGGTCAGGGGCTGACCACCCCAGTCCGCGGTGATCTGCGCCCTGGCGCTCATCTGGTCCTTGTCCACCTGGATGAGCAGCCTGGCATCCTGGCGCCGGGCAATGGGGACTGGCGGATGCGCGGGGGCATCCGGCTCTGCAATGAGGGCGTTGAGCAGGGTGACGGCTTCACGGATCCCCTCGCCGAGGGGTTCGTAGCGCCGACAGTTGGAGAGTCGCAGCAGGGCCAGGACGTCGCTTTCCTGGATGGGCTCGGTGAGGCCCGGGGTGATGCGCAGGCAGACATAGCTCATGTCGGCCGACAGCTGAAACCACGCTTTGCTTAACACCGGGCCCTCCTTCGTTGTCCCTGTCCGGTTTGCCCCATGCCGGGCCCTCCTTCGTTGTCCCTGTCCGGTTTGCCCCATGCCGGGGCCTCTCCTTGCCGGCATCCAATGCCGCCGGGGCGGATCCAACGCGCAGTATTCGGGTATTTTTCCTTCCGGGTCAATGATCTGAATGCAAATGGGTGAGCCGGGTTGAGGAAATATCGGCTGACGGGAGAGGGGCGGAGCCGGCCATGTCATGGGCTCCATTGCGGTTTTTTAGCGCAATATGCTGACTTTTTATTCTTTCGCTATCCAGAGTGTCCATCACGTTGAGGGAGGCGATGCAAATCACCTTGCCAGGCAGGAAGAGAAGGATTTTAATCTGCCGCCGCCCCAGGGCGAGGACCCTGGTCGCCATCGATCAGCCCCTTTTTCTGTCCAACCGAACGAGCCCCATGACCGCCCAAGGCCACCTGCTGTTTTCCGTCACCTGCGTCCTGCTTGCCCACAAGGTCGAACTGACTCCGGCCCTGGCCGATGCCAGCCTGTGGCACATCGTCCCCATGGCCCTGGCGAGCGCCCTGCTGCCGGATCTCGATCACCCCCGTTCCCTGCTCGGGCGGCAACTGCCCTGGATCTCGGGGCCGCTCTCCCGGCTGTTCGGCCATCGCGGTTTCACCCACAGCCTGCTGGCGGTGGGGATGGGGGTCTGGGGGCTGGCCCAGGTGGAAGCCCCCTGGTTGCTGTCGGGGGCGGTGAAGGATGCCCTCATCGTGGGCTATCTCAGCCATCTGCTGGGGGACTGGCTCACCCCCATGGGCATTCCCCTGCTCTGGCCCTGGCGTCGGCGCTTTCGCCTGCCCGGCCTGCCCCTCAAGAGCGGCGGGGGTTACGAGAGGGCCTTCTGCCTGCTGACCCTGGCGCTCGCCGGGTACTGGGTCCATGGCGGTGCAGGCTTGGCTCACTTCTAGCCCCGGGCGCCCTCCTGGCACTTGGCCGTTCGGGTCAGGGTGAGGTAATCGGCGAGCACCGGCAGCCCAAGCAGGTGGCGGCGCAGCATGTCGAGGGCGGCGAAGGCGAGGATCCGGCGACCGCTCGCGTGATCCGGGTGGCTGACCCTGAGCGTCTGGCCGTGCAGTTGCCCGTCGGCGCAGAGCAGCAGCGGCACGCCGTCCGGCCCGGCACGGCCTATGGTGAGGCTCAGGGGGGCGTCGGGCACTGCCAGTTGAGTGAGGTCGTCGCTCAGGGTGTGGCTGAAGCCGGCGGTCAGTGCCGGGTGCCCGTGACACATGGTCAGCAGGGCGCCCCGGCTCTCTCCTTCTTGCAGGTGCAGCGACCGCTCCCCCAGCAAGGCCAGGATCTGGCTGGCAGGCGCCTCGTTGCCACGCCCCACCAGCCAGGGGGCGATGGCCGCAAGCAGCCTCGCCTCGGCGGCGTCCATGTCGGCGGTGCTGGCACCGTGGCCGATGAGCTTGAGCTCGATGAGGGGCATGGAGGAGCGGTAACCCAGCTCGATGCCGGCAGGCCAGGGGGCCGCATCCAGCATGTCGCTGAGGGCGGACTCCGAGACGCCGAAGGTGTAGAAACGGCGCAGCTCGGTGTCGGTCTCTTCCCCGGCCAGCGCCTTGAGGCGGGGCATGATCTGTTCGCGCACCATCTGCTTGAACTCGAACGGCACGCCCGGGGTGAAGAAAAGCCGGCTCTGGCCGTGGCTGGCCGGGTGGCGGACCACAAAGCCGCAGGCGGTGCCCACCGGGTTGTCGAGGATCTCGCAGTCCCGGGGCAGCCAGGCCTGCTTGGTGTTGCTCCGGGCCATGGTGCGGCCCCGGCTGGCATAGCGTTCGGCCATGGTGGCGAGCCAGTCCGGGAACAGGGTCAGGGGCTGGTCAAACGCCTCGGCCGCGGCCTGGGCGGTGAGGTCGTCCGCCGTGGGGCCGAGCCCCCCGCACACCAGTACCACCTCGGCGCGGTTGGCGCTCTCCTGCAGCACGGCTGTCAGATCCGCGAGGTTGTCCCCCACGGTGGCGCGGCGGCGCACCTGCCAGCCCTGCTCCAGCAAGAGGGCGCTGAGCCAGGCGGCATTGGTGTCCACCACCAGGCCGGTCACTATCTCGTCGCCTGTGCTGATGATCTCGATGCGCATGGGGACTCCTTGGGTGGGGCCAGCCCTCTCAGGGCTTGCCGTGTTCGAAGTAGTAGCTGATCCGGGTGCGGGGGTTGAGGTATTCGAACACCGCCGGGGGCAGGCGTTTGGGCTGGATCACCTTGGCGATGGTCAGCCCGGCCGCGTCGAGGTCGATGATGGCCGCCTCCTGGCGCGGAATGCGGGGGTCGTATACCAGCACTGCGGGGTAGAGCAGGCGGGAGGCGTTGACCGACATCACCAGCCCCACCTGGCCGTTGGAGAGCTGCACCACGCTGCCCGGGGGATAGACCCCCATCAGCCGGATCAGCATGCCGAGGTGATCGGCGTTGAACTGGGACTTGCGCTGCTTGTAGAGGCTGCCGAGGGCTGCGTAGGGCACCTTGGCCTCCAGGTGGCAGAGGTTGTCGTACTCGTTGATGAGGGAGACGATCTGGGTGAGGGAATCGAGCTGATCGCCCTTGAGCCCTTGGGGGCCGGTGCCGTCCAGATACTCGTGGTGGTTCTGCACTATCTGCTTGGCCGCTTCCGGAAAATCGCTGACCAGCCCCAGCAGTTCCAGGCCGTAGCGGGGATGCTGGGCCATCAGGTTCTGCTCCGGCTTGGTCAGCGGCTCCGTCTTGCGCAGGATCTGGCTCGGGATCCTCAGCTTGCCGATGTCGTGGAACAGGGCCCCCATGCCGACCTGACGGATCGCCTCGGCCGGCAACTTGCACTCCCGGGCGAGCAGCATGCTGAGCACGCTGACGTTGAGGGAGTGAAACTGCAGGCTGTTGCCATCATCGCTGTTTGAGACCAGGTGCAGCACCATCTCGTCCACCGAGAGGAGCTGCTCCGTCATGGCGTTGATCAGCTCCTGGGCCTCGCTGATGGCGTTGAGGGGGCGGGACTGGATCTTGCCCATGAGGTTGCGCACCTGGGCCAGGGATTGGCGGAACTGTTTCTCGCACTGCTGCAGGTCGCGGCGATAGCCCTGCAACTGCTCGATGCGCCGCAGTTTCTCCTGCTGCATCTCCTCCTGGCGGGCGACGAGACCCTCCCCCTCAACCTCATCTGCCTGGGGCTGGGTCTGGCCGAGGGGCTTGGGCGGCGTGTCGCTCTTGTCGGGAATGATGGTCACCAGCTTGAGGCCAAGGCGACGAATAAGCTCGATCTCCTCTTCGCTCTTGAGCTTGAAGCTGGAGAACAGAAACGGGTGCTCACGCCATCCCAAAGGCAGGGAGACATAATTGCCGACTTGCAGCCGTTCTACGGAGATCTTGATTCCTGTCATGGGGTTGGGCACGAGGGACACACTGAGCCGTATGCTAGTCAAAGGGCGGGGTGAATACAAAAGGTATCTGATGACAGCGGGAGCGCTTTATTATAGGCTTCTAGATGTCCAGACATATTTACCGATGCAGTACAGGGAGTCAGCATGCCGATCAAGATCCCGGACCAGTTGCCCGCCGCCGAAGTGCTGGGGCAGGAGAACATCTTCGTGATGACGGAATCCCGGGCCGTCACCCAGAACATCCGCCCGCTGCGGGTGCTCATCCTCAATCTGATGCCCAAGAAGATAGAAACCGAGATCCAGCTGATGCGGATGCTCTCCAACTCGCCCTTGCAGGTGGACGTGGATCTGTTGCGCATCGACGATCGGGAGTCGAAAAACACGCCCCAGGCGCACCTGGAGAACTTCTATCACGACTTCGAGCAGGTGAGAGGCAACAACTACGACGGCATGATCATCACGGGGGCGCCGCTCGGGCTGGTGGAGTTCGAGGAGGTGGTCTATTGGCCACGCATCGTCGAGATCATCGAGTGGTCCCATCAGCATGTCACCTCCACCCTCTTCCTCTGCTGGGCGGTGCAGGCGGCGCTGAAAGCCTTGTACGGCATGGAGAAGCAGACCCACGGCGAGAAGCTCTCCGGGGTCTATCGCCACCACCGCCTCGACGAGCACGAGGCGCTGCTGCGCGGCTTCGATGATGAATTCGTGGCGCCCCACTCCCGCTATGCGGCCTTCGACGGGGATCTCATCCGCGCCCACACCGATCTGCAGATCTTCGCCGAGTCGGAAGAGGCGGGCGTCTATCTGGCCGCCACCAAGGATTGTCGCCAGGTGTTCGTCACCGGCCATCCGGAATATGACGCCCTGACCCTGGATGGGGAATACCGGCGGGATCTGGCGGCCGGGCTCACCCCCGTCATTCCGGTTAACTATTACCCGAACAACGACCCAAGCCAGACCCCGCGCGCCACCTGGCGCAGCCACGGTCACCTGCTGTTTTCCAACTGGCTCAACTATTACGTCTACCAGTTGACCAGCTACAAGGTGGAAGACATCGGCAAGGTGTTTACCTACCAGCAGCCCAAGGGATAGAGCCCATCAGTCCGCTCCGGCCAGCCGCCGCCCACGGGTATCGAGCCAGTGACGGTGGCAGGCCAGGGTGAAGGCCCGTGGCCGTCTGGCCCGGATGAGGGTCATGGCCTCCTGCTGGGGCAGCCCCTGGGTCATCAGCAGCAGGGCGGCCGCCAGCCCGGTACGCCCGCTTCCTCCGTGGCAGTGAATGGCAAGGTGCCGTCCCTCGCGCAGCAGGGCGAGCAGTCGGGGTTGCACCCCGGGCCAGGCCTGTTCGAAGGCGGCATCCGGTGCCTCGTCATCCGCAATGGGCAGATGGAACCAGCTCATGCCTCTGGCCTGCACCAGCTGCCCGAGAGAGAGGGGCCCGCACAGGGCCAGCTCCTCCACCGTCATCAGGGTCAGCACCCCGCCGGCACCGGCCAACTGCAACTGGGCAAGGGCGTCGGCCATGGGGACCTGCTGGCTGCCGGGGCAGGGGGTGAGCAGGAGCTGGCCGTCGAGCCGTGGAACGTCCAGGCTCCAGAAGGGATGGGCACTGAGCATGGGGTTCCTCGTGGTGGTCGGGGTCAACGGGATCGGCATCCCGCGGGTGCGGCACAGCATAGAGGGGCCGGAGGCGATGTCAATCTGCGTTGTGTTCGGCCCGGTTTACGGGCAGAGTCTAAAAAAATCGAGCGATGCAAGGAGTAAAGATGAGAAACCTGGATCAACTGGACTTGGACATCCTGGCCCATCTGTTTCGCGATGCGGGCATGACCAACAAGGATTTGGCGGCCCTGGTCGGGGTGGCGCCGTCCACCTGTCTGGAGCGGGTGCGCAAGCTGCAGCAGGATGGCGTGCTCAAGGGGGCGCACTGCGAGGTGGATTACCAGGCCCTGGGCGGTCACATCCAGGCCATGGTCTCCTTGCAACTGGCCCGTCACAGCCGCCAGATCATCGATGCGTTTCGCGACGCCATCCTGGCCCTGCCCGAGGTGATCAGCCTGTTCCACATGGGCGGCAAGGATGATTTCCTGGTGCACCTGTGCGTCTCCGATACCGAACACCTGCGCAATTTCGTCTTCGATCACTTCACCTCCCGGGAAGAGGTGGTGCACCTCGAGACCTCCCTGGTGTTCGAGCACAGGTTCAGCCGCTCGCTTCCCTGCTTCCCCCACCCCTGACGGGGCGAGCCGCAAGAAAAAACCGCCCGAGGGCGGTTTTTTTGTGGGCGGTTCCTCAGTTGAGAGCCAGCCGGCAGTCCTGCGCCGTCCGGTAGAGCCCCTGCTGATAGGCCAGGCTGCCCCACAGGACCAGCCCCAGGGCGGCATCCTTCATGGTGTCCGGCTGCTGCGCCGGGGTGAGCGTTTCGGTCGCATCCTCGTAGATGAAGCCTTCCGGCGCCCGCTCGGGCTGCAGGATCACCACATCCCTGCCACGCATCAGGGCGAAGTTCTTGTCGTACTGCATGATGGCGCGCCCAGGCCAGTCGGCGGGCATGCGGGTGAGATCCTTGCCCAGCATGGGGTAGTCGGCACTGATGCCCATGAGGGAGAGCAGGGTCGGGGCCATGTCGATCTGGCTGACGATGCGGGGGTCCTTTCTCGGTGCTATGCCGTCCCCCAGGATGACCCCCGGGATGTGGAAGCGGGGGATGGGCACCAGGCTGGCTCCCCCGACCCGGCTGTCGTGATCGGCGATGACCAGGAACAGAGTGTCCTGCCAGTAGTCCGATGCCCTGGCCTTCTTGAAGAACTCGCCGACGGCGTAGTCCGCGTACTTGGCGGCGTTGTTGCGGGTCTGCTTGGACTGCTCGTACAGGGCGATGCGGTTGTCGGGGAATTCGAAGGGATCGTGGTTGCTGGAGCTGAACACCAGGCTGAAGAAGGGTTTGCCCTTCTTGTGCAGCGCCGCGAAGGTCTCGTTGGCCTTGGCCATCAGATCTTCATCCGAGGCGCCCCAGGATCCCTCGAACACCGGGTTCTTGAAGTCCTTCTGCTCGACGATGGTGGTGAAGCCATTGCCGAGGAAGAAGCTGCGCATGTTGTCGAAGTGGCTCTCGCCACCATAGATGAAGCTGGTGTCATAGCCTCGCTGCTTGAGCAGGTCAGCGATGGTGAAGAAGTTGGTCTGGCTCTTGCCGAGCTTGACCACGGCCTGGGCCGGGGTCGGCGTGAAGCCGGTGAGCACCGCCTCGATGCCGCGTACCGAACGGGTACCGGTGGCGTAGAGCTGCTCGAACGCCCAACCCTCTTTCGACAGGGCATCGATGTTCGGGGTGAGCGGCAGGCCGCCGAGGGAGCCGACGAACTGGGCCCCCAGACTCTCTTGCAGCAGGATCACCAGGTTTTTGGGCTTGCCCTGGTAGCTGGCCGTGTTGAAGGTCTGGCTCGGCAGATCGGCAGAGGTGAAATCGCCGAGAGGACGACCGCTCTCCTCGCGGACTATGTCGAGTACCTGATGGTCAGCCATCTTGCCGTAAAACTGGCTGGCGTCCTCCTCGGCCCCCATCTGCTTGATGGCAAAGAAGAGGGAGTAGGCGGAGTTGACGGTGAGAGCGTTGACCAGGGGATCGTCGGCAAAGGCCACCATGGCCGGATTCAGGGCGCGATGGCCGAGACTGGAGCGGGCGCCGAGGAAGCCGACGGCGAGGATCAGCAGGGCGAAGGCGGGGCGCCAGTACCAGCGGGGGAAGCTTAGGTCACGCACCAGGCGGCCGCTCAGCCACCAGCCACCGCCCAGCACTGCACCGCTGAAGATCACGGCCAGCAGCAGCTCGCCCTTGCGGCCAGCCCACAGCATGGAGAGCACCTCCTTCGGATAGATGAGGTACTCCACATAGAGACGGTTGGGGCGCACCCCGTATTCGGTGACGAAGGCGGGAGTGGAGATCTCGAGAAAGAGCATCAGCCAGAGCCCCAGGGTGAGCCAGATCCGGATCAGCTGCATCCAGAGCCGCCCCGGCGCGTGGGGCCCGGCCAGCAACTGGGTCAAGACGGCGGGTACGCCCCAGACCCAGCAGAGGGTGGCAACGTCGACGCGAATGCCTTGCAGCAGCATCTCCTGCCAGCCAGAGACGGCATCCACCCGTTCCAGTTGCCAGAGGCCCAGGCCAAGGCGGCTGACGGTCAGGGAGATGAGCGCGATCAATGAAAAGACGGCGATGGGCCAAACCGGTCCCAGCCATTGTTTGATGGTGGTCATATTGTTCCTGCAAACCTGTTTGCGCCCAGTCCCCGGACGCATTGTTGTTATGGTGCAGGAGTATGACAGTGGCGCCTGGCAAAGGTTGCATGGGGGTGAGGTATAAATGGAGAAGCTGGCACGTTTTATGATTTTTTGTGACGGGATGCAGGGTTCGAAGAGAGCATAAAACGCTGGGGAAACTGTGATCCTGCTGGCACATCGAGACAATGGTCGTGCCTATAATGGCGCCGGATTTCTCAATCGGAGCCGAAGGGATGCCGGTCTTCATCGATGTGGAATATATGCAGGGCTGGTCTCTGTTCGTGGTGCTCTCCGACGGCACCACAGGCGTGCTGGATCTCACCCCCTGGCGCGGCCAGCCGCTGTTTGCGGCCATGGAGACCGAGCGTCGCTTCGCCCGTGTCTTCATCGATCATCGCCATCAACTGGCGTGGCCCTCGGGCTTCACCCTGGCGGCCCACGAGGTCTACCACCTGATCCTGCCCATCGACGAGCGCGCCGCCTTCCCCGATCGCAACATGCATCGCTTCTGACATGCTAACTCGTTGAGTCAGGTAACGTTTTCAGTCACAGACCCGCGTCGGTCAGGTCGTTATCATGACCCCAGTGCGGCGCTTTGGGCGCCCATCCACCACAGCGGGAACATAACAATGAAACAAGGAACGTTGCGTCGTGGCGGCCTCATCGGGGCCGCCCTGTTACTGACGGCTTGCGGCAGCGGGGGAGGCGGTGGCAGCAGTGACCCCCAGCCTCCGGTGGTCAATCCGCCCCCCGCGTCGGCCAGCCGCGCCTGCTACGGCAATGATCAGCCAGCCTGCAACCTGCGCACCTACCAGGTGATGGTGGAGTCCTTCGTCGACGGCGATGGCAGCGCCAACTACGGCGTCGGCTACGGCCCCTCCCGGCACAACGGCGATCTGCAGGGGATCATCGACAGCCTCGACCACATCAAGAGCCTCAACGTCAACGCCATCTGGCTCACGCCGGTGTTTGACTCCTGCGCCGGCCAGGCCGGGGACGACCGGCTGGATGCCACCGGTTACTTCGCCTGCGACTTCTTCAACGTGGATCCCAACTTCGGCAGCAACGCCAAGCTTAAAAAACTGGTGGACGGGGCGCACCAGCGCGGGCTCTATGTCTTCCTCGACGGGGTGTTCGGCCACGTCAACAAGGTGGGGGTGAGCAAGCCTTCACCAGAGGGGCGGCTGCCTGCCCTCAAGAGCGGCGGCGCAGGCTACCCGGGTCAACTGGTGGATTACGGCCAGCCCGAGAGTCTGGCCTACTTCAAGGAGGTGGCCCGTTACTGGGTCGAGCAGTACGGCATCGACGGCTGGCGCCTCGATCAGGCTTATCAGTTGGGGCTGGATGACTGGCGCGCCATTCGCAGCGAGGTGGCCCAGGCCAGCGCAGCGCGCAAGGCCGCCGGCCAGCAGTGGGGCACCCTCGGCTACATGGTGGGGGAAGTGTGGAAGGGCGCCGACGAGATCCGCGCCCAGGCCTATGGCCCGAGCGACAACCCGGCGCTCTCTTCGGCGTTCGACTTCCCCCTGCGCTACGGTCTGGTACAGGCGCTGGCGGTGGAAGAGTCCGGCAAGGGCGGGCAGGGGGCCAGCGTGCTCGACGCCAGCTGGAACAAGGTGGAGAACTACCCGGACCATGCCATGCCCAACCTGATGCTGGGCAACCACGATCTGGTGCGCTTCGGCGATCTGCTGGAGCGGGGCAACTTCAATGGGGCGGACTACTGGCAGCGCCACAAGGCGGCCTTCAGCTTCATGGCCGCCCGCTCCGGTCCCATTACCTTCTACTATGGCGAGGAGTTTGGCGACGAGGTGCCTGGCTTTGCCAGTCAGGTGGGGGGCGACTGTGCGGCCCAGGGGCTCTGCGATGATCACGTGGCCCGCAGCGATGGCAAGGTCCCCGGTGTCACCGGCTTCGTGCCGAGCAGCGAGCAGGCCGAGCTCAAGCAGTGGCTGAGCGCTCTGCTGGCCCTGCGCGCCGCCCACCCCGCCCTCTATCAGGGGGAGCGGGTCAAGCTGGTGGCCGAGGGGAGCGTCTATGGCGACATCAAGCAGACGGCGGGCGAGCAAGTAGTCTACCTGCTCAATGTCTCCACCACGCCTCAGAGCTACGCCGTGCCGGTCGGCAAGCTGCGCAGCGGCAGCGCCCTGGTGGATCTGCAGAGCGGCGAGAACCTGGCCATCGGTGGCAGCAGCGTGACGGTGGACTTGCCGCCCCTCACCGGCCGCTTCCTGCTGGTGCGCTGAGGGAGGCAGACAACAGAAAGGGCTCCATAGTGGAGCCCTTTTTCATGGTGGCGGCTTACTTCTCGATGCCGCTGCCCAGATCGTCCCGGCGGGAAGAGACCGAGGGCTCGGCCCCGTGGCGCCAGTGTTCCAGCCGATTGTGCACCCCGCGGCGCAGGCTCTTGAAGCTGGCTTCCAAGTAGTCCACCCCCACCAGGATGGAGAGGGTGACGCCGGTGAGCAGCAGCGCCTGATGCAGCATGTCCATGCCGATGAGGGCGCCGAGGGCGGCCAGCATCCAGATGGCGGCGGCGGAGGTCACCCCCAGCACCTGACCATCCCGGGTCATCATGACCCCGGCCCCGAGAAAGCCGACCCCGGTGATGAGCTGACCCAGCACCCGCGCCTGATCGGCGCCCTGAGGACTGACGGCGGCGCCGATGGCGAGAAAACAGTAGGTGCCGAGCACGATGAGGGAAGAGGTGCGGATCCCCACCGGCTTGCCGCGAAGCTGCCGCTCCAGCCCCACCAGGGTGCCACACACCAGACAGACCAGGATGTTCTCCCAGCCAAGGGGCGCGATGTCCCACCACTGCATTGTCATCATATCCACCTCTGCTCGCGATGCTTGTTATCCTGTCGCGCTCTGCCCCCGGTTCTCCAGCCGCTGGCGGAAGGCCCGGGCGAGGCGCTCGTAGAGGTCCTTTGCCTCCCTGTCTTCAATATCGCCACGTATCCAGGGGTTGTCGATGATTTCCAGCAACACGCAGCCCTGACCCTGCTGGCGCAGATCCACCCCGAACAGGCCGTTGCCGAGCTGGTGCACGGCGCGGCGGGCGGTTTGCAGCACCCGCTCCGGCACGTCGCTGAGGGGCAGCGCCTCGATGCGGCTCATGTCGAGGGGGTGTTTGCGGCGACGGATGCGGTTGCCGGGTTCGGGTCGGTAGCGGCGGCAGGCGAACAGCGGCGAGCCGTCGAGAAAGCCGATGCGCCAGTCGAACTCGGCAGGGATCCGGCTCTGGACCAGCAGCAGGGCGGAGCGGGCCAGCCCCTCGTCCAGCAGGCGGGCGAGCTGGATGTCATCGCTGGCCATGGCGAGGTCGCGCCCCTGGGCGCCGTCGGGGATCTTCACCATCAGCGGCAGACCGAGGCGCTGCACCAGTTCGTCCACATGCTGGCGGCCGCGGCGGGTCACGACGGTGGTGGGGGGCATGGGCACGCCGCTGCGCACCATCAGCTCGTAGAGATAGAGCTTGTTGCTGCAGGCGAGGATGGCACGGGAGCTGTCGATGACCGGCATCTTGAGCTGCTCGGCACGGCGGGCAAATTCGAAGGTGTAGTGGCCGACCGCGGTCTCGGCGCGCAGCCAGAGGGTGTCGAACTCCGGCAACCGCTCGATGGCCGAGGGAGGCAGGATCTCGGCCTGGATCCCCTGGGCAGCGGCCGCCTTGATGAAACGCTCCAGCGCCAGGGCATCGCTGCTGGCGCGGCCGTCGTTGGGGTCGACCAGGATGGCGAGCTGGTAGCGTGGCGCCGTCTGTTCCTCGTCCCCCGTGCCCACCAGCGCCTGGGCGTGCTGCACCATCAGCGCCTTCTCGCTCGGGCTCAGCGCCAGCGGTGACAGGCTCTCCTGCTGGCGCACCGACCAGCCGTGGCGACCGCGCTTGAGGGTCAGCTCCTGCAGCGGCAACTGGCTCAGGCCGTAGTAATAGCGGGCGAGCCCCGCCAGCTCGCTCTGTTCGCACTGGCCGAAGATGGCGCGCACCCGGATCCTGTCCTCGCTCTGCTGGGCCAGCCAGCCCTGCAATTTGCGCCACAGCTTGGCGGGAGGCTGCTGGGGTTGCAGCCTGCTGATGGCCTGCAATCCCGGCAGGCAGTGGTGGCCGCGGGCCTGGGCCAGCAGGGAGCAGTAATAACCGGCCCCCAGGTGTTCCAGGCTGCGGCAGAGGTTGATGATGCGCGGACGCCCCCCTGTGGTGGGCAGACCGTGTTGCAGGTAGGTGCGGGCGGTCAGCAGATAGTCGGCATGGCAGGGCCAGTCGCCCGGCTCCTCGACGATGACATAGGTACTCATATTTTCAGGCTCCACAGAAAGGACTGCCAGAAACGGCAGGATCCCCAGTGGGCTTCGATGCACCGACAAGCACGACAATGGCGCGAGGGGAAACAAGAGGTTACAGTGCCTAATATTCTGCCTTGGTAACTTGTGATACAAGTCGCATTTCTGGTGCTGAGGATAAATAACCGAACAAGGACTCCCCGTGTTGACCGTGCGCGCCGCCCGAGCCGATGATTTGGGCGCCATCGTGAAGCTGGAACGCTACTGTTTTCCCCCCGAGGTCGCCTTCGGCCGCAGCCGCTGGCACTATCTGCTCAATCAGGCCAAGGGGCGCACCCTGCTGCTGCAAGACGAGAAGGCGCAGGTGATGGGCTATGTGAGCGTGCTGGAGCACAAAGGCTGGGATCGTCTCATCATCCAGACCCTCGCCATCCGCTGGACCATCCGCCGTCAGGGGTGGGCACGCCGCCTGCTGGAGCAGGTGATCCGGGAAGGGCGCGAGGCCGGCTGGGGGGCGATTCGCCTCGAGGTCGCCGACGCCAACCCAGAAGCCAGGACCCTCTATCAGGGGCTGGGGTTTCGCCCCGGGGTACGGCTGCCCGATTATTACGGGCCCGGCCAGCATGCCCACCGCCTGGTGCTGGCGCTGGGGAATGAGCGGCAGGCGCCATCATGAGTTGCGAAGATTGCCTGGCTACGGCCATCAGGGCCAAGCTCGGGCGCTGCCCGGTCTGTGCCGCCCAGACCTTTCTCATCGGGGTCGTCGGCTGGCTGGTCTGGTGGTGGTGCGGCGCCGATACCTCGGTCAACGCCCTGACCGGCCTGCTGTTTGCGCTGGGGGGCTCGGGTCTCTTCCTGCTGCATCTGGCGGTGTTCGCATGGCGAAAGCTGGGCAAACGCGACATATAACGTGCTGATTTTTCAAGAAGACAAATAACAATGGAGGTTCACATGATTGCAATGGTAACGGGCGCCTCGTCCGGCTTTGGTGAGGCCATCAGCCGCCTGCTGGTGAGCGCTGGCCACCGGGTGATCGGCACCGGGCGCCGCGGCGAACGGCTGGCCGCCCTGTCCGAGGATCTGGGCGAGCAGTTCCTGCCCCTGGTGTTCGACGTCCAGGACAAGGCTGCCACCCGCGCCGCCATCGAGGGGCTGCCGACCGAATGGCAACAGGTGGACCTGCTGGTCAACAACGCCGGCCTGGCACTGGGGCTGGAGCCTGCCCACAAGGCAGACCTTGAGGACTGGGAGCAGATGATCGCCACCAACATCAGCGGCCTGACCCTGATCACCCGGTTGCTGCTGCCGGGCATGGTGGCGCGCAACTGCGGCCACGTCATCAATATCGGCTCCATCGCAGGGACCTACCCCTATCCGGGCGGCAACGTCTACGGCGCGACCAAGGCGTTCGTGAAGCAGTTCAGCCTCAACCTGCGTGCCGATCTGGCGGGCACGGCGGTGCGTGTCACCAACGTGGAGCCCGGCCTGTGTGGCGGCACCGAGTTCTCCAACGTGCGCTTCCACGGCGACGACGCCAAGGCGGCCACCGTCTATCAGGGGGTGCAGGCCATCCTGCCGGAAGACATCGCCAATACCGTACTCTGGATCAGCGAGCAGCCTGCCCACGTCAACATCAACAGCATCGAGATCATGCCGGTGGCCCAGACCTTCGGTCCGCTCCACATCAGCCGTCGCTGATGTCATGACGAGCCGACTTCTGTCCACAAGAGGCGCCTTCGGGCGCCTTTTTTGATGGATCTGGTCGCACTCGTCATGGAGTGCAGAAGGAGGCGTGCTGTGACCCCGTGCTGAACCATCGGAAGAGGGGGGTACTCAAGTTGGCCTGCAATTTGCTGTCTCCGGCCCATGGCGGGGAACTCGTCCCCGGAGCCGGCGAGGCCGGCAGTGAGCGTGGAGCCTTCATGGATATCAAACCCTATGGTCATCAACTTGCCCAGAGCGCGTCCCAGAACCGTGCCCTGGCGACCCTCAGCGACAGCGACGACAAGCAGAGCGGCTGGTCTCAGCAGGTCAGCCTCTCCAGTCAGGTGCTGACCGGCAAGGCGCAGCAGGCGCTGACCTACGAGCATCTGGCCAGGAACGGCAAGAACACAGTCCTGACCGGTGGCGTCAAGGATGCGCGGGTGCAGCAGATGGTGGACAAGGCCCTGGGCTTTGATCGCAAAAAATTTGACGATCTCGAGCGTCAGCTCAAGGGGACAGCGGATGACAAGACGCTCTCTGCCGAGGAGCGCGAAACGCAGAGCAAGGACCTGTCCGCGCAGCGCGATGCCATGCTCAAGGAGGCCATGGATCGCCTCACCGGCAAATCCGCCTCCCAGGCATGATGTGATTCAAACGGCAATCTTTGGGCGTTAAAGGCAAGGGGTTGCCCCCTTGCCACGGGGCCGGCAGGCAGTGGGAGGCACGGCCTGCCGTGGTCAGGGCTCAGGGACTCTGGGGGGCGATCCCGATGGCGATGGCGGTGGTCTGCACGGCCTTGATCTGGTCCCCCTTGGCGATGAGGGCGAACTGGGCCGGATCCTGCACCTTGAGGGTCAGGGTATGGTCAACCCCCTTGACCCGGATGGTCTGGTGCGCCTTGTCCACGTCGATGACGTCGGCATAGATGGTTACCTGCATGCCGGCGCCGGCAGCAGGTTTCTCCCCGGCGGCCGCCTTGCCCCCTTCCACTTCCACCACCCGTTTTCTCACCCCGGCGGTGCCCTTGAGCAGGGTCAGGTCCAGCAGTTGCAGATATCTCAGGGCCACGACATCTCCCACCTTGAGCTGGGGAAGGTTGGTCACCTCCTCCCCGGCGATCAGATCCAGGGTCTGCCCTTCGGCATTTTTCAGGCTGACCTTGCGGGTGGCCAGGTCGATGGCGGTGACGGTTGCTCTGGCGGTCAGTTCTTCGGCCAGGCTGGCTTGTCCGGGGGCCACGGCCACATGGGTGGTGACCTCGGCGGCATAGAGCAGGGGAGGGGCACAGAGGGTGAGGGCACCCGCAATCCAGGCGTGCTTCAGTTTCATGATAGAGACCCTGTGAGTGGGAAAGGGACCCCGGGAGGGGCTTGAGGGGGCGACGAACTCGTCTTCCCGCTATCACCATAGCAAAGCCGGGCAGGAGCGCCCGGCATCGGCAGGCTGGCATCGTATTTTTGACGACAGGCTCCCGTTTTTGACCTGATGGCACGGCAGGCGCACAATTCCCCGGCATGCAATCAACCGAGGGCTCTGCCGTGTACAACTTCCAATATGCCAATCCCACCCGCATCTGTTTTGGTGAAGGCCAGATCGCCAGGCTGCCCGAGCTGATCCCGGCCGGCAGCCGTCTGCTGGTGCTCTACGGGGGTGGCAGCATCAAGCAGAACGGGGTCTATGAGCAGTTGACCCAGGCGCTGGCGGGCCGGGAGTGGCTGGAGTTTCCCGGCATCGGCGCCAACCCCCAGTACGATCAGCTGATGGAGGCGGTGGCCCTGGTCAAGCGCGAGCGCATCGACTTCCTGCTGGCGATAGGTGGCGGTTCCGTGGTGGATGGCACCAAGTTCGTGGCCGCCGCGGCCTGCTTCGAGGGGGACGACCCCTGGGAGATCCTGCGGGACAAGGCCTCCATCAAGGGGGCGCTGCCGCTCGGCTGTGTGCTGACCCTGCCGGCCACCGGTTCGGAGAGCAACCCCGCCGCCGTGGTGAGCCGGGGGGAGGCCAAGCTCTCCTTCTACAATCCGCTGGTGCAACCGGTGTTTGCGGTGCTGGATCCCGCCACTACCTACAGCCTTCCGCCGCGCCAGGTGGGCAATGGCGTGGTGGATGCCTTCGTCCACATCCTCGAGCAGTACCTCACCTTCCCGGTGGGGGGCGAGGTGCAGGACCGGCTGGCGGAGGGGCTGCTGCAGGTGCTGGTGGACAACGGTCCGCGGGCGCTGGCGGAGCCCACCAACTACCAGGTGCGCGCCAACCTGATGTGGGCGGCCAGCCTGGCGCTCAACGGCCTCATCGGTCGCGGCGTGCCCCAGGACTGGTCCACCCACGCCATCGGTCACCAGCTCACCGCCCTGCACGGGCTGGATCATGCCCAGAGCCTGGCTGTGGTGTTGCCCTCCCTGCTGCGGGAGCAATCGGCCCAGAAGCAGGAGAAGCTGGCCCAGTTCGCCGAGCGGGTGTGGCACTCCAGCCGCGAGGACAAGGCGCTGCGCATCGAGGAGGCCATCATCCGCACCGAGCAGTTCTTCCAGCAGATGGGGGTGGGTACCCGGCTTGCCGACTACGGGCTGAGCGAGAGCTGCATCCCCGGTATCTGCTCCAACCTCAAGCGTTTCGGGCTGACCGCCCTCGGGGAGCAGCAGGACATTGATCCCGACAAGGTAGCCAGGATCCTGTCCCACGCGCTGTAAGTCATCCTGGCAACCATAGTGGCGCGGATCCTTTCCCTCGCCCTCTGATCACCGGCTGGCCAACGGAAAAGAAAGCGCCCCGATCATCGCAATGCTGTTCACTTAAGAGAATTTGAGTTCCAGTCCACGTAGTATCAGGGCTAAAAAATGAGGGAGGCATGATGCCTCCCTCTTTCTATTGCAAGCCACGCTGGATAAAGGCTGAAGGAACATCGACTGGAAACAGCCTTGCTCCCCCAACTCAAGTCGCATTTATGAATAATTAGTCAAAAATGTGCTTATCTGAACAGCATTGCCCCGATCATCGGGGCGTTTTGCGTGGTGTCGCCGGGCACTGCCGTTTATTCGGCGCTGCGGTCCAGCTCGCGCTCCAGCGCCGCCGCCTTCTGGCGGGCCGGATGGGTATTGAGGCGCTGCCAGTAGGCTTGCAGATGCGGGAACTGGGCCAGCTGGCCGCTCTGGGCCAGCAGATCCACCAGGAAGGAGTTCAGGATGTCGGCGCCGGTGAGGCGATCGGCCACCAGGTAGTGGCGGCTTGCCAGCACCTCATCGAGGTAGCCCAGCACCTTGGTACACTCGGCTTTGGCGTAGTCCGGCAGGAAGCGCATCGGGCTGCCATCCTTGCGCACGAACATATCGAGCAGCAGCGGCAGAATACCGGAGCTCTCGGCGAAGTGGAGCCACTGCAGGTATTCGGGATACTCCGGGCTGTCAGTGGCCGGTGCCAGCCGTTCCGGAGCGTGGCGGGCGATCAGGTATTCGGTGATGGCACCGGATTCCGCCAGCACCCGGCCGTCAAACTCGATGACCGGCGACTTGCCGAGGGGGTGGACGGCCTTGAGCTCGGGCGGCGCCAGGAAGGTGGCGGCATCGCGCTGGTAGGCCTTGATCTGGTAGGGCAGGCCCAGCTCTTCAAGCAGCCAGATGATGCGCTGGGAGCGGGATTTGTTCAGGTGGTGCAGGACTATCATGGAAACCTCGACGCAGTGACGGAAGGCGGTGATACGCAGCGCCCCGGCAGCAGGTTCACTTATGGATGAAAAAGAGCGGGCGTGGTGCCCGCTCCTTTGTCGATTGACTCAGGCCTCCAGCGCCTGATCCAGATCCGCCAGTATGTCCTCGATGGCTTCGATTCCCACTGACAGCCGGATCATCTCAGGTTTCACTCCAGCCTTGGCCTGCTCCTCTTCGCTCAACTGGCGATGGGTGGTAGAGGCGGGGTGGCAGGCCAGGGACTTGGCGTCGCCGATGTTGACCAGCCGCTTGAAGATCTTGAGGGCATCGTAGAAGCGCACGCCCGCCTCGTAGCCGTCCTTCAGGCCGAAGGAGAGGATGGCCGAGGGGCGACCGGCCATGTACTTCTCCGCCAGCGGGTAGTGGGGGTGACCCGGCAGACCGGCGTAGCTGACCCAGGCCACCTTGGGGTGGTGCTTGAGGTGGTGGGCCACCCGCAGAGCGTTGTCCACGTGGCGCTCCATGCGCAGGCTAAGGGTTTCCAGCCCTTGCAGCAGCAGGAAGGCGTTCATCGGCGCCAGCGCTGCGCCGGTATTGCGCAGCGGCACGGTGCGCACCCGGCCGATGAAGGCCGCCGGGCCGAAGGCCTCGGTGTAGACCACCCCGTGATAAGAAGGCTCGGGTTGGGTCAGCTGGGGGAAGCGCTCGGCGTGATCCGCCCAGGGGAACTTGCCCGAGTCGACGATGACGCCCCCCAGGGAGTTGCCGTGGCCGCCGACATATTTGGTCAGGCTGTGCACCACGATGTCGGCGCCGTGTTCGATGGGTTTGCACAAGACCGGAGTGGCGACCGTGTTGTCGACGATGAGCGGCACGCCGCGGGCGTGGGCGGCCTTGGCCAGGGCGGCGATGTCGACGATGTTGCCGGCCGGGTTGCCGATGCTCTCGCAGTAGACCGCCTTGGTTTTGTCATCGATGAGGGCGGCGATGGCCTCGGCGCTGTCATCCTTGGCGAAGCGTACCTCGACCCCGAAGCTCGGCAGCATGTGGGCGAACAAGGTGTAGGTGCCGCCATAGAGTTGGGGGGTGGAGACGATGTTGTCACCGGCGGCGGTCAGCGCCTGGATGGCGTAGGTGATGGCGGCGGAGCCCGCCGAGACCACCAGGCCGGCGATGCCCCCTTCCAGCGCGGCCATCCGCTGCTCCAGCACATCGTTGGTGGGGTTCATGATGCGGGTGTAGATGTTCCCCGGCACCGCCAGATTGAACAAGTCCGCCCCGTGCTGGGCGCTCTCGAACTCGTAGGCCACCGTCTGGTAGATGGGCACGGCAACGGCCTTGGTGGTGGGGTCGTTGGCAAAGCCGTGGTGCAGGGCCAGGGTCGCATCTTTCATCACACACTCCTTGTTGGATGTCACCATTATGGATGGATAGACGTCCAATCTAGCAGTCCTGGCGCCGATGTAAACCACCCATTCCGGCAAAGCAATGCCGGGGGATGGGGGTGACCGGATGGCGTCGGTGACGGCAACCTCAGAGACGGCGGCGATACTCCCTGTCGTCTATCTGGTGCATATCCCACTGCATCAGGCGGTTGAGCTGCACCATGGGATCTTCGACCAGCGTCAGAGGGCGGGGCAGGATCCTCAGGAAGTAGCGACGAAGGGTTTGCTGGATCCGGTTCGGTTTGAGGGGGTTGGCATGGCTCATGATGGTGCTCCTGTGCAGTGGTTCTCACGTTCGCCAGCAGTATTGAGCTAAAATGCGGAAGTAAAAACTGATGACTTTCAGAGACAGGATTTCCTCTTTTATGCCTACCACCCGCCTTTATCAGCAATTTCAACGGCTCACCCAGCAGCTTGGCTGCGATGAGCGGGAGATCAGCCTCGCCGAGGTGGCGGATCTGCTCTGCTGCACCACGCGCAATGCCCGCCTGCTGCTGCGCCGCATGGAAGGGCAGGGCTGGCTGTGCTGGACGGCGGAGGCAGGGCGGGGGCGGCGCTCCCGCCTCACCCTGCTCGACAACCAGGAGAGCCTGACCCGGCGCCGATTGCGGGATCTGCTGAGTCAGGGCCAGCTGGCGCAGGCGGTGCGGCTGGCCGAAGATCGCCTGGATTTGCTCACCCCGCTGCTTATCGAGCAGCTCGGCCAGGCCACCCGGGAGGGGCGCCAGATCCTGAGGGTGCCCTACTACCGGCCCCTGCCCAGTCTGCTGCCCACCGCGCCCTTGCGCCGCTCCGAAATTCACCTGAGCCGCCAGATCTTCAACGGCCTCACCCGGCGAAATGAGGAAAATGGGGAAATCGAGGGCGATCTGGCTCACCACTGGGAGCAGGTCGGCCCTTGTCACTGGCGCTTCTACCTGCGCCCGGCGGTGCGCTTTCACCACGGGCGTGAGCTGGTGGTGGAGGATGTGATGGAGAGTCTGCTGGCCTTGCGGGATCGCCCGTTGTTCGCCCATCTGGCGCGGCTGGAGAGCCCCTGGCCGCGCACCCTGGATCTCTATCTCGACAGCCCGGATCCTCTGCTGCCCGACCTGCTGGCCGAGCCGGTGGCGGCCATTTTGCCGCGCGAGCTCAAGGGGGAGGCGGGCTTTGCCCTGCAACCGGTGGGTACCGGCCCCTATCGGGTGATCGCCAACGACCCGCTGCAGCTGCGCCTCGCCGCCTTTGACGACTATTTCGGCCTGCGCGCCCTGCTCGACGAGATCGACATCTGGATGTTGCCGGAGCTGGCGGAGCGGCTGGAGAGCCACCTGCAGCTGGGTCGCGACAGCCCCGAGCTTGGCACCATGCGCGGCGAGTCGGAGCTCGAATCGGGCTGCTACTTCCTGCTGCAGGACGAGCGCTCCCGCGCCTTGCAGGATCCTGCTCTGCGCTACTGGATCATTCAGCTGCTCAGTCCGGTGGCCCTGATGGCACGGGTTTCCCCCGAGCTGCAACGGGGCTGGACCAGCGCCCTCGGCATGCTGCCCCACTGGCGCGAGGCGCTGCCACCGCCGCCGCCCCGGCCACAGAGCCTGCCACAGCGGCTGGTGCTCGCCTGCTTCAACCAGCATATCGAGTTCAATGAGTGTGCCGGTGCCATGGCCGATCTGCTCGGGTCGCAGGGAATTGAGCTGGAGGTGCGTACCCTCGACTACGGTCGCTGGGTGAGCGGTGAGGACGAGGATGTGGATCTCTGGCTTGGTACCCTCAACCTTGAACATGAGGGGCCCTTTGCCCCCTACGGCTGGTTGCAGGGCACCCCCTTGTTGCGCCGGGTGTGGGCCAGCCAGCAGGCCCTGTGGCAGGGATTGACGCAGTGGCGCGCCCATGGTGAAGAGCCCGGCCCCCGCGCCCTGCTGGCCGAGGTGCAGCGCCAGAGCTGGTTTGTGCCGCTGTTTCACCACTGGCTGGAGCTGGAGAGCCGTACTGGCGTGCACGGGGTGCGGATGACGGCGCTCGGCTGGTTCGATTTTCGCAGCGCCTGGCTGCGACCCGAGCTGGTTGGTCAGGCACAGGGCGATGGCGGGGAGCTTGAGTCCTGATGCGGGGCGCGTTAGCCTGAGCGCGGTTCAACGACAAGGAGTCACCAGCCATGCTGGAAATGCAGATCCAACCCCGCTTTCAGGAGACAGATGCCCTCGGCCATATCAACAATACGGTGCCGGCGGTCTGGTTTGAGTCGGCGCGGGATCCCCTGTTCCGGATTTTTTCGCCCGAGCTGGATGTGCATGACTGGCACCTGATCATCGCGGGCTACACGGTGCAGTTCAAACGGGAGCTGTTCTACGGCCAGCCGGTCACCATCAAGACCGGTGTGCGCCGCATTGGCAGCAGCTCCTTCACCATCTGGCAGGAAGCCTGGCAGCAGGGGGAGCTGGCCGTCACTGGCGAGACGACCCTGATCCATTTTGACTATCGGGCACGCCAATCCATCCCCCTGAGCGAGACTCACCGGGAGGGACTGAGGGTCTGGCTGGTAGAGAGTTAATCCGGCCTTCGGGCCCACCACAGGACACTTATGCGCACAACCGCGATCGCCCTGAGCCTCGGCTTGGGACTGGGACTCTGCTCCCTGCCTTCATTTGCCGCCTCCCTGGCCGAGCAGTTCACCCTGATGGAGAAGGGGGCCGACAGCGCCCTCGATACCCGCTTGTTCAGCCACGATGGCGTTGACATCAAGGCCTGGGTCGACGGCACGCCTGTCATCATCGCCGTACCCATCCTGAACGAGCAGGGCAAACAGGAAGGGGAGAGCCGTTACTACTTCAAGGGCGGCAAGCTGTTCGGGGTGAAGGAGCCCGCCGCCCAGTTCGCCTTCGATGACAGTGGCAAGCTGACCCAATGGCTGGACGACAAGGGGCAGCCTGCGGAGTTTGTCAGCAAGATGAGCATGCAGCAGCGGGAAGCCTGGCTGGCCAGACGGGCGGCCGAGCTGGGCGGGTTGTTTGCACCGAGCACCGCCGAGGAGAAGGCTGACAAGGGGGGCGTCAAGCTCAAGGGGGCCGAGCTCGCCCAGTGGCTCTGCAATGGCAAGCTGATGGCGCTCGCCGGAGGTGACAAGGTGACCTTCGAGCCGGCCAAACTCAAGAGGAGTGCAGAGGGCATCAAGGGAGAAGTTTCCCTGCGCCAGGAGAAGGGGTGGCAGGATCTCTGCCTCACCTGCGAGGTGCAGGGCAACCGGGTGACTCGCCTCATCTGGCAGCCGCTGCCGGGTGCCAACAAGCCGCAGTAAGGGCGGCAGCGTCAAAGAATGGGGGCCCACTTGCGGGCCCCTTTTTCATGCCGGTTACTGCTCGTCCAGGGTGAGCCGGGTGAGGGCCTCCACCCGTCGCCACTGACCGGGCTCGAACCAGCGTGCCAGGATCTCCGGCTGCTGGCTGACCCGGGCCTCGGCAGGCAGGGGCCTGATCTCGTCCAGATAGCCGGCCAGCTGCTGCTCGAACCCCTGCTGGCTCTCTGCCAGCTGGTGCAACCGGTCTGCCGCCTCCGGTCCCAACTGTTCGCGCAGTGCGGCGTCACGCCCGGCTGCGGGGAGTTGCTCCAGAGCCTGCAGATCGCCGAGCAGGCGGCTGTTGGCCTCCGCCTCCCGAAACCACTGGGGCTGCTCCGCCAGCCAGAGCTCCAGCTCACTCGCCAGCAGCGGCTTGTCGGCATCGCTGGCCTCCGCCAGCGCCTTGCGGCGCAGGGTCCACTGCTCCATCAGCCTGTCCTCGGCAAACAGCTGCTCCTGCTCGACCGGGGTGAAACGCTGCCTGCGCAACTGTTCGCGCTCGTCGAACAGCTTCTGCAAGCTGGCCAGGCCCGGATCCGTCGGCACCGTCAGGCTGCCCTCAGCCGCGAGAAAGGCTTCATGGCGGGCCTGCAGCGAGCCCTTGTCCGGCGGCGGTGCGGCCTGCCTGACCAGAGGGGACGCGGGCCCGGCATGTTGCGGCGAAGGAGAAGGGGCGGTTGCGTCAGCGGAGGGCCAATATTGCCAGCCCCCCAGCAGCAGGGCCGCAGCCAGCGGAGCGGCCATCAGCCATGCCCTGTTCATAGTCCCAGCCTCTGCAGGCGGTTGGCGTGCTGGCGATAGAGGTTGACCGGGTCTGTCTCGAACAGGTGGCGAATGCCGAACGACTGGTTCACCTCGTCCAGATGGTTCATGCGGTAGTGGGTGCCGATCACCTTGCCGAGGTGGCTGCTGCACACCCCGACCAGGCCGTCACTGGGCTCCTTGAAGAAGCTGCCGGTCAGCGCCAGCGCCGGATCCACCGGATCCAGGATGTTGGTCATGGTGCCGCGCCCGCTCCAGGAGAAGTAGTAGACCCCGTTGGCGGCCTGCATGGGCCCTTCACCGCAATGCTGGCTAGGCAGCCCTTCCGGATAGCGCTGGTTGAAGCGCTGGGCGCCGGTGCTGGTGAGGGCGTCGAGGGCGGCGAGGGGATCCTGCGGCAGCTGGCTGCCCCCGGAGAGCAGCGAGATGACCCCGGACAGGGCCGAGGCGGCGGCCACCGCCAGACCTTCGGCCGCCGAGCCCGGCGTCACCTTGGCCCGCACCAGGTCGGCGATCTCCGAGCCATGGTTGACCCCGCCCACGCTGGTGGCGGAAGCGACCAGCTCGGGGGCGACAGAAGCGACGTAGCGAATGGTGGGGCCGCCGTGGGAGTGGCCGATGAGGTTCACCTTCTCCGCCCCTGTGATGGCGAGCACCTGCTGCACCTGCTTGAGCAGCTGTTCACCGCGCAGCTCCGAGCTCTGGGTGGCGGAGACCTGGGCCACGTAGACCTTGGCGCCATCCCGGGTCAGGGCCTGGGGGATGCCGTAGAAGTAATCGACACCGAGCAGCTTGTCGAAACCGAACAGACCGTGCACCAGCACTATGGGGTAGCGGGTCTGGGTATAACCGGCCCCCTGACCCAGCATGGGCAGGGCGCACAACAGCATCAATAGCCATCTTTTCATCTTCACCGTCCTTGTGAAAAAACCGGCTGCATTCTGGTCGTCACCGGGGCAGGCACCGGCCTCATGCCAGTACCGGCAGCATGGTAGCTGAACTCAAATGTATCTGTGGGTGGGATCACTAAACCGGGGATTGCAGAAAAACCCTACCCATATGGGCAAAAAAGGCGGCACCAACTATTCCTTGTGTCTGCTCATCAAATAAGTTAAATAATAATTATTATCATTTGAGTGGTCGAGTCATGACGGGAACCTGGGTGAAGGGGTGGGTCGGTACCACCGGAGCGGACAGCAGCATGGCGCACTGGAAAGCGCAGACCCTGAGTGGCAACCGCCATTTCGATGCGGGGGAGTACGCCAGGGCGCTCGACTGCTATCAGCAGGCGCTGTGGCTTGCCCGCCAGCAGTTTGCCGACTGGCATGATGCCGACGAAGCGGTGGCGGCCCTGGTGGTGGCCCATCACAACCTGGCGGATCTGCTGGTGGCCATGACCCTGCCGGATCGGGCCGCCGACCTGCTGTGTCACATCCATGATTGCCTGCTGGCCACCAGCCAGTCCCCCACCAGTTCCGCTGCCCTGCGGGAGGCGGCTGTTCGCCACGCCCGCAGCACCCGTACCGAGCTGCTCGCCTTTCTGGGCAAACACGGTCATCACGACGGCATCCAGCGCAGCCTGGGTCAATGTCTGTGTCAGACCGGCTCTGCCCATCAACTGCATTGAGCCCAACAGGAGAGACAATGAACATGAGCCATACCCTGCCAGCCCTTCCTTACGCCTATGACGCACTGGAACCCCATATCGATGCAAAGACCATGGAGATCCATCACAGCCGTCACCATCAGACTTATGTCACCAACCTCAATGCCGCCCTGGCCGATCTGCCGGAGCTGGCTACCCTGCCGCTGGAGGCATTGCTTGCCCGTATCGACAGCCTGCCGGCCCAGGTTCAGGGGTCGGTGCGCAATCACGGCGGCGGCCACGCCAACCACAGCCTGTTCTGGCAGGTGATGAGTCCACAGGGCGGCGGCGAGCCGGGCGGCGAGCTGGCCACAGCGATGGAGCGGGATCTGGGTGGGCTGGAGGCCTTCAGACAGGCCTTTACTCAGGCGGCGCTGAGCCGTTTTGGCAGCGGCTGGGCCTGGCTGGTGGTCGATGGGAGCGGCAAGTTGCAGGTGGTGAGCAGCGCGAACCAGGACAGCCCCCTGATGGAGGGGCTCACCCCGATACTCGGGCTGGATGTGTGGGAGCATGCCTACTACCTCAAGTACCAGAACAAGCGTCCCGACTACATAGCCGCGTTTTACAACGTGATCGACTGGGATGAGGTGGCACGGCGTTATGTGGCCGCGCTGGCCTGATCGCCGGAAATACCGAGCCCAATGAAAGAGACCCGCCTGTTGGCGGGTCTCTGCTATTGAGGAGTCAGTGTGCTGCCGGTTGGCTTTGCCGCACTGGCGGCAGCCGGATTATCCACGGGCGTAGCTTCGCTCGGCACGGCTGCGCTGGTGGCCAAGGCACTGCTGGTTGCAGCCGCTGCACTGGTGGTGGTTGCCGCGCTCACGGCCGCTGCCTGCTTGGCTTTCGGCTGATGAGGGGGCGGTGCAATGGGCAGGCAGGGCTGGCTCGCCCCTATGGTGCTCAACGCCTGGCAGGGGACCGGGCCGCCGATGACGATGGGCTCGCCGAGGAACTTGGGCCCCTTGTCCAGCACGTAGAGGTCCAGCAGCCCCATCAGGCGGGCGAACACCTCGCGCACCCGGGTCTTGATGCCCTGATAGGCGCTGGGATCCACGGCGTTGAAGCCGACCGCCTCGATGCCGAAATGGCGGGCGATGAAGATGGCGCGCTCGTTGTGAAAGGCCTGGGAGACCACGGTGAAGTGGGCCTGACCGAACACCTCCTTGGCACGCACGATGGAGTCCAGGGTCCGAAAACCGGCGTAGTCGCTGTAGATGGCGCTGGCCGGAATGCCGGCCTGGATCAGGGCCCGCCGCATCTGGCGCGGTTCGTTGTACTGCACGGTGGCGTTGTCGCCGGAGACCAGGATGTAGTCCACCTTGCCGTTGTTGTAGAGCTCGGCGGCGGCCTTGATCCGGTATTTGAAGTAGTGGTTCGGGCTGCCGCCAATCAGGTATTTGGAGGTGCCGAGCACCAGGGCGACCCGGTTGTAGGGCACCGCGTTGACGTCGTCGTAGGTGTAGTGACGGGCGTCCGAGACGGTCCACTCGCTGTAGCCAAGCAGGGCGGCGATGGAGGCCAGCAACAGGCAGAGGCAGGCGAGCAGGATCTTGGCAAACTTCTTCATGCGCGGTGCGGTTCGGGTCTGAAGTAAGAGAAGACAGGGGGCCATTCTATTACAAGTTGTTGTGGCGCGTCAGGTTTGATGGCGGCGCAGGGTCTCACTCGGGCAGAGGTTGTCGCAGCGCGCGCCAGGATCCCGGGCTTATCAAACGGCGCCATCAACAAGGGGCGGCCATGGCCGCCCCTTGTCATCGTCGTCTCGTCCTCAGTGGGAAGAGTCGTTGGCCTTGCACTCGTCGGAGTCCTTGTTGGCTTCCCACCAGGGCAGCAGCTCGCGGCCGAGCCACTGCTGGTAGGCCTCGCTGTCATTGGCAATCAGCTGGTCCAGCTCGGCTTCGAAGGCGCTCATGGCCTGCTCTCGATCCGGGCCTCGCAGGGCCCGGGCCATGGCCAGCCAGCTGGCGCCGCGACCGGTCTCGTTCAGGAAGCGGTGCACCGTGTAGGACCAGGAGTAGACCATCTCGCCGCCCTTGTCGTAATCCAGATGCAGGATGTCGGCCAGGGTCGGACGATCGCTGGCCGGGCGGCCGGCGACGTTGTCCAGACCGCGGGCGAAGCACTGGCCGTGGGCGATGAACTCCGCCAGCCCTTCCGACCACCAGGTGGTGCGGTTGAGCGGGTAGTGGCCGAAGCTGCCGTACTGGTTGAAGCGGCCGTCCAGGTAGTGCACGTACTCGTGGCGCAGGTTCCACACCTGGAACGCTGGGCGCTTCCACTCCGCCTCGTAGGCGAAGAAGCGGGCCTGGTTGCCGGGGCGAGCCGGATCCCCTTCGAGGTAGATGCCGCCGTTGTCGGTGGAGACGCCGCCGAACAGGGCACTGCCGTAGCGTTTCCAGTCGGCGGAGGAGTTGAAGACCACCAGTTCCAGCGCCTCGTTGTGATCGTCCGCCACCGGCTGCCAGCCAGTTTCCATCTGCTGGTGGAACTGCTGCTCTTCGGCGCCCAGTTCACGGCAGATCCCCTCGGCCTGGCTCATGGTCAGATCCTGGGCTCGCAGGCGCAGGGTCGGCGAGCAGGTGTGCTCGAACGGCAGCACGTCCTCCACCCGGACAGGGGTGCAGAGCCCGGCGAAGTCGCCGCTGATGCAGGCTTCGCTGGTGCGGTCCGTGTAGGTCAGGTAGTAGGTGGAGAGGGTCAGCGACATGTCTTCCAGCAGGTCCTGACTCTGCTGGCCACCGGGGATCAGGTCGTGGTGGCGAACAAGGGCGATGACGGAGTCATCCAGCAGCTTGCGGTAGCCGTCGAGCTCGTCCGGGCGGGTATAGCGGGCGACCCGGTAGAGGCGGGTGTAGGCATCCAGCACGTTGTTGAGCAAGAACAGATCGGCGCCATCCCGCCCTTTCCACAACGCGAGTTCGCTCATGCCGAGGGCGTGCAGCTGCTTGCGCAGCTCGCCATCCTGCTGGCGGAAGTCGTTGGCGAAGGGATCGCTGTAGTCGCTGGCGAAGTCGAGGAAGTTGAGCAGATCGAACAGGCCGGTCGCCCAGGCGTGCTGGCCGTTGATCTCGCTGGCATGGCGGGTGGCGTAGGCCAGCATCTGGTTGAACTCGCCGAGCATGGTACCAAAGCGGCTCTGTACTGCCGGGCTCTTGAACTGGCCGTGCAGGGCGATGCTCCAGGCGCCCATGATGGCACCAACCTCGTCGCTGGCCTGCTCCGGGTAGAGCAGCGGATGGGCGCCGAGCGCGGTCAACGCCTCGGCCAGTGCCTCGGCGGCGGCCGGGCCGTCTTCCTTGTGCTTGCCGTAGTTGTGGTAGTTGTGGGCTCGCACGTATTCCAGCAGCAGCTTCATGGCCGGATGGGCCTGCTGATTGGCCGCCAGCAGGCTCTGGATGCCGCGGGACACGGCCAGCAGCTTGGTGTCATCGTGACCATAGTTCTCCTGCCAGACCGGGGCGGGCTGGCCACTGGCATCCTGCACTATCTTGGCCGCTTCGGCGTCCAGCAGTTCGGTGCCCGGCAGATCCGGCTCGGAGCAGGCGCGGCCGTCGGCACGGCGACAGTCGAGCTGCTCTTCCTTGCTGGCCAGCACGATGGGGCGGTTGAGCACCCGGCTCTCCTGCCACTCGGTTGTTTCCGGCAGGGTCTGCCATTCGCTGCCCCCCACCGGGTATTGATAGCCGGTGTCCTTCAAGACCACCTGCACTTCGCTGCCCGCAGGCAGGGTCTGACGGCATACCCGGTAGCTGATGGTCTTGTCCCCTTCCTGACGGGTCTGGGGTTCATCGCACCCCTGCTGGGCCTTGATCTCGTCCAGCAGCCAGGTGTACTGGCGCCAGACGTGCAGCTCGCTCACCTGTTTGGCGGCCTGGCTGCCCGCGATGGGCTGCAGGCGGAAGAAGATCTGCTCGAGGCGACCATCCCGTTCGTTGGGGGTCTCTTCCAGCACCTTCAATTGCTGCCAGTTTTGCGGCTGGTACTGCCATGCCTGCTCGGCGCAGCGACCTTCGGCGTTGAGCTCGCAGCGATCCAGCTCCTGCTCGCTGTGACCCAGGATGACCCGCTCAGCCAGCGGCAGACGATCCTGACGCGGCGCGGTCGGGGTGCCCGCCAGCGGCTCCCAGCGGCCCTGCTTCATGCCGTAGCCATAGTCATAGCTGCTGGCCGGGACGGCCTTGCCGGCCGGTACCACCTCTTCACAGCTGAGGTAGCGGATCTGCCAGCCCTGCTCGATCTTGAGCTGCGGCTCGCTGCACTGCTGCTCTGCCAGCGCAGCCAGGTTGGCATCGCGCCAGTCGAAGCGGCGATACACCCTCAGCTGCTGATAGGGGGCGTCGCCGCTGCGGGCGCTCAGTTCAAAGGTCACTTCGGTGAGACGATCCCCCAGCTGACGGCTGGATTCGCCTTTGAGTTGATACTGTTGCCAGTCGGAGGGGGAGTAGTCGGCCAGCGCCGGAGTGGCGAGCAGGCCTGGGGCTGCCAGGAGCAGCAGCCGGGGAGAGAGGTGCTTCATCATGATCCCTTTGGTGGATGGAGAGGCGTGGGGACCAGAGAGGGTATTGGGCTCCAAAGGAATATTAATTGGCCAGATGGCGCAGCGGAATGATGCATTCGGGAGCAAACAACACAAAAACAGCCCCAAAAGGGGCTGTGTTGATAGCAAGGACTCCGCCCCATATGGGGGAGGTGTCACTCCTCTTGTCGCAAGCTGCGGGCGAGCAGGGTGCGGGAGGGTTTCAGATTGCCGCCGAGATCCGGCCAGGGATGCCACTGGTCCGGCACCATGAAGCCGGGTAACGACAGCCTGATCCAGGCGGCCAGTTCGGCAGGGGGGGCAGGTTCGTCGTGCCAGTCGATGAAGGCGGCGGGCCTATGCCCCCACTCGTCGCTCGGCACCGGCACCACCAGGGCCTGGGCCACGGCGGGGTGATCCACCAGCCGCTGTTCTATGGTCTCGGGCTGGATGTTCTCCCCCCCCGAGATGAAGAGGTTGTCGAGCCGCCCCTCCACCACCAGATCGCCCCCCGGAGTGAGGCGGCCCTTATCCCGGGTGTGGAACCAGCCCTCTTCATCGAGGGGGCGCACCAGCTCGCCCTCCCTGAAATATCCGGCAAACAGGGTCTCACCGCGCACGCAGATCTCCCCCTGGCGGATGCAGACCTCCCGCCCCGGCAGCGGGCGACCCACCACGCCGGCGGCGCAGGGTTGCCCGGTGCAGACCTGGCTGCCCATCTCGGAGAGGCCATAGCTCACCTTGGGCTCCAGCCCCAGAGCGGTCAGCCGGTTGACCAGGGGCGCCGGGATGGCGGCGCCCCCGAGCAGCAGCTCTCGCACCCGGGTGCGGGATGGGTCGAACCCCTGTGCCAGCAGGCGCCAGAGCTGGGTCGGCACCAGCGAGAGGTGGGTGATGGGCTGATCCTCGAGCCGCGCCTTGAGGGGCCGGGTGCGATCGTCCAGCACCAGGGCGGCTCCCGCCAGGAAGACCCGAAACAGGATGGCGTAACCGCCGACGTGAAACAGTGGCAGGGAGAGCAGCCAGCCGCAGGCTTCGTCCAGGGGGATCAGGGTGGCGGAACCCCGGGCGGAGGCGAGGTGGTTGGCGAGGCGGTGGACCACCGCCTTGGGGGTACCGCTGGATCCCGAGGTGAGGATCATGTTGTTCGGCTGGTCGGGTACCAGCGGGGACTCCCCATCTGCGGCCAGATCGCCCGTGAAGTCGAGGCTGAGGGCTTGCCAGTCGCCCGCCGGGATCTCGCCTGCCGACCAGAATGCCCGGGCCTCGAGCTGGCTCGCCAGTTCGCTGTGTCTGGTTGCCGGAAAGGCGGGATTGAGGGGGCAGAAGACGATGCCGCTGCGCACGCAGGCCCAGGCCAGCAACACATCCTCCAGGGCGCCGCGCACCACGGCGGCGAGATGATCTCCCCGTTCCAGCCCGGCCCGGGCGAGCTGATTGCACAGGCTGTTGAGGCGCAGGTCGAGGCGCTGGTAGCTAAGAGGCTCCCCGCTGTGGATGGCAATACGATGAGGGGCCAGTGTCGCCCAGCGTCGTACCGGGCAGGTTTCCTGCCGTGGGATCTGACGGGTCACCATGGATCAGTCACGGTGAAACAGGGGGTCCATCCTGCCCGGATCGGGTTGTCCCTGCTTGTCCAGCAGATCCCTGGCCAGCCAGCGGCGGGTATCGAGGCCAGGGGCCTGATCCGGCGCCCACTCCCCCGCGAGGCGGGCGAGCTGACCGAGGCCGAGACCAGACTCGAAACAGGAGGAGACGATCACCTTGAGCTTCAGTTCGCGAGCGCGGGCCACCAGGGCCTCGCTGTTGGCCAGGGCGCCGAGCAGGGTCGGCTTGAGCACCAGGGCGCGCAGTTGCGGGATGGGCTCCCAGGGCTTGCCCTGGGCCAGCAGTTCGTCCAGCGCCACCGGCATGCCGGTGCGGCTGGCGACGAAGGCGATGTCCTCGAAGTCGGCGCACAGATCTTCGAGGTATTCGATGCGATTCGGATCCAGGTGGCCGCAGAAGGCCCAGGCCTCCTCGCGGGTCCAGCCCTGGTTGGCGTCCAGGACCAGCTTGAGGTTGGGGCGCCGATCGAGCAGCAGCCGGATCAGCGCCAGCTCGTCGCGCATGGGGTAGCGGGCTACCTTCAGCTTGGCCTTGAGGGGGGTCTCGTGCAGCCACTGCTTCCAGTTCTTGAGCAGCTCCTGGGGGGAGCCCTGGATCAGCGGATAGGGCTCGGGCAGGGGGGCACCCTGCTCGGGCCAGCTACGACGGGCGCAGTCGAGCCCGAACTGCACCGAGGGCAGCTGTGGCGTCGGGGTCTGTCCCCGCGCCAACTGCGCCAGACAGTCGAGGGCCTCAGCCTGGGCGTCGGCCAGGGTCTCTTTGGAAAATCCTGGCAGGGGGGCTATCTCCCCCCAGCCATCGTCGATGCGTACCAGCAGGCCCTCGCGCGCTACCTGCAACTGACCGTGAAAGGCCAGGGGCTGGGTAAAGGGCAGTTGGTAGCGGTAGAGGGCGAGTGTCATCAGGGATTCCGCTTGTATTTGGAGAAGTCGGGACGGCGTTTCTCGTTGAATGCATTGCGCCCTTCCTGACCCTCTTCGGTCATGTAGAACAGCATGGTGGCATTGCCTGCCAGCTCCTGCAAACCGGCCTGGCCGTCGCAGTCGGCGTTGAGGGCCGCCTTCAGGCAGCGCAGGGCCATGGGGCTGTGTTGCAGCATCTCGCGGCACCAGCGCACGGTTTCACGCTCCAGCTCGGCCAGGGGCACGACGGTGTTGACCAGCCCCATGTCGAGGGCCTGTTTGGCGTCGTAGAGGCGGCAGAGGAACCAGATCTCCCGAGCCTTCTTCTGGCCGACGATGCGGGCCATGTAGGAGGCGCCCCAGCCGCCGTCGAAGGAGCCCACCTTGGGGCCGGTCTGGCCGAACTGGGCGTTGTCGGCGGCGATGGTCAGGTCGCACATCATGTGCAGCACGTGGCCGCCACCGACGGCGTAGCCAGCCACCATGGCCACCACGGGTTTGGGGCAGGTACGGATGTCACGCTGGAAGTCGAGCACGTTGAGGTGATGGGTGCCTTCATCGTCCTTGTAGCCACCGTAGTCGCCGCGGATCTTCTGGTCGCCGCCGGCGCAGAAGGCCTTCTCGCCGAAGCCGGTGAGGATGATGGAGCCGACCTTGTCGTCGTAGCGGGCATCGGCCAGGGCTTGCAGCATCTCTTTCACGGTACGGGGGCGGAAGGCGTTGCGCACCTGGGGACGGTTGATGGTGATCTTGGCAATGCCCTCTGGGGACTTGTGATAGAGGATGTCCTCGTAACCGGCGGAGCAGTCGTGCCACTCGACAGGGGCATAGAGCTCGGCTTCCGTCATTGCTTCAATCATGGATCTTCTCTTCTGGTTGGTGAGCCCACTCCCGCAGGAGCCGGGCAAAGGTATCGGGCTGGCTTGTGTGCAGATTGTGTCCGCCATCCAGAGCCAAGTGTTTGATATTGCAGCCTTGCTTTACCAACTGGCAAGCGAGGGCATGGAATTTGTGATCCCGGTTGCCGGAGACCCACTGCACCGGCAGCCGGGTATCCCGAAGCCAGGGGGCGAGATCCGGCTGCCGCCCCAGGGACGTGGCCCTCAGCATGGCGGCCACGGCCTTGCCGTCGTTGCCAAGGCGGCGTGCGGCCTGGCGGGTGCGGGCATCGTCGTCCAGGTCGGCGAAGACGCCCTGGCGGTACCAGTCGGCAAGCACCCGGGTCAGGGGCTCGCACTCGAAACGCCGGGCCCAGGCTTCATCGTGAGCGATGCGGGCCGGACGTTCACCGGCAGGCAGCCCGGGGTGGCAGTTCTCCAGCAGCAGGGCCTGCAACCCCGCCGGGGAATGGCTGGCGTGATGAAGCGCGAGCCGCCCCCCCAGCGAATACCCCACCAGCCGGTAGTGGGCGATATCCCGCGCGGCCAGCTCGTGGCAGAGCCAGCGATGGGCCTCGTCAAAGCCGCTCACCCGCAGTGCCCGGTTGCGGCCGTGGCCCGGCAGATCCAGGGCATGGCACGGGACGCCGGGCAGGGCCTGGATGACAGGTCGCCAGTCGTCGGCGTCCCCCAGCAGGCCGTGCAGCAGCACCAGCGGCGCGGCGGGATCAGAGACCACGGATAGCGGCTCCCAGTGCCTTGAGATCCTCGGCGACTTCACTGCTCGGTACCTTGATTTCAATCAGGGTTACCCCGTTTTTCAGGGCTGCGGCATAGTCCCGCTCAAATGCGTCGAGGGTGGTGGGGGTCCGGTAGTGCAGGCCGAACATGGCGGCGGCGTGCTCGAAGTGCAGGCCGTGGGGCAGGCAGTAGTAGGTCTCCAGCAGCGCTTCCTGGGTGGGCACAGGCAGCATGCGGAAGATGCTGCCGCCGTCGTTGTTGAGCAGGATCACCACCAGGGGGCGGCTCCCCTTGCCGAGCAGCGCCAGGCTGTTGAGATCGTGCAGGGCGCTGAGATCCCCGAGCAGCAGGGTGGTGGGCTCGCGACTGTCAGGCGGGACCGACTGTGCGAAGCCGTATGCGGTGGCGATAAGGCCATCGATGCCGGAGGCGCCGCGGTTGGTCATCACCCGGCTGGGGCCCTTGCCCACCTCGCCCAGCATGTCCATCAGCCGGGCCGGCATGCTGTTGCCGACGAACAACTGACCCTGGATGAGCTGATTCAGGCGGTGGCACACCCCTAGCTCCGAGAAGCGATCACAGGCGGTGCGGATCTGCTGGCTGATGGCCTGCTGGCGCGCGGCCAACTGGTGCCAGGGCTGCTGCGAATGGGGGATTGGATGGGCGGCCGCAAAGGCGGCGGGGTCGCAGACCAGACGACGACGCAGCCGGTAGTCGGGGTCGAGGCGTGCCGGCTGCGGGTCCACCAGCCAGTAATCCTGCCAGGGGTGTTGTTTGATGAACTGGCCGAGGCGCTTGGAGATGAGGCGGGCGCCGAATTGCAGCAGTACCTCGGCGCGGGCCAGCTCGGCCACGAAGTCGCTGTGTTGCAGGGCGAGATCCGTGTGGACGAGGTTGCGATCATCGAAGCGGATCTGGCTTTGCAGATCTGCCAGCAGGGGCCAGCCGAGGCGGTCGGCCAGCTCGGCCACCGCCTTGCCTTGCCCCGGATCCTGGATGCATCCGGCGACGATGACACCGCACTTGCCCTTCAGCTCCTCCCAGTCCGGCTGGGCGGGGCAGCCTGGCTCGCCAGCCAGCCAGGGGCTCCAGGGCTTGGCCGAGTGCAGCCAGTCGCCGAGAGGCGCCAGGTAGTCGGCAAAGTCCAGGTAGGTATCGCCGGGATAGAGGGGCTCGGGGTACATGCAGTTGAAGTGCACCGGCCCCGGGGTGTGCGCCTGTCGGGCCAGGGCCTGATCCACCGAGCTCAGCACGAAGGCCGCCGGAATGGCGGGAGTGGGGCTCGGCAGATTTTGCTGATAGACGGGGTAGCGACCGAAGATCCCCGGCTGATCAATGGCCTGGTTGGCCCCGTTGTCGATGAGCTCGGGTGGCCTGTCGGCAGAGAGAATGATGAGCGGTACCCCGGTGAGCTGGGCTTCCGCCACCGCGGGCCAGAGGTTGGCCACCGCAGTGCCCGAGGTCATGATGACCGCCACCGGGCGGCCGCTCCCCTTGGCCAGCCCCAGCGCCATGAAGCCCAGACCCCGCTCGTCGAAGTGCAGGTGGCGGCGAAAGCCCGGGTGGGCTGCGGCGGCCATGGTGAGCGGCGCCGAGCGGGAGCCGGAGGCCAGAGCGATGTCGCGCACGCCGAGGCGAAAGAGCTCTTCCAGCAAGAGGGAGGACCAGACATGGTTGAAGGTGGCGTGATGGCTGGCAAAGGCGTGATGCGCGGACACGTGGCTGGCGGACATGAAGCTCTCGCAGTGAGGAGTCGGTGAGAAACGCTATCCCAGCAGGGAGAGCACGTTGGCGATCTTGTTGTCGAGTTCGGCCCACTCGGCGGCGGGCTCCGATCCCGCCACTATGCCGGCACCGGCGAACAGGCTGATGCGCGGGCCCCTGATCCGGGCGCTGCGAATGGCGACGGAGAACTCCGAGGTCTCCCGGCTCAGCATGCCACAGGCACCGGCATACCAGCCGCGATCATGGGGCTCGCATTCACGGATGAAGGCGAGCGCCGCCTCGCGGGGGGCGCCCCCCACGGCGGGGGTGGGGTGCAGGGCAGCCAGCAGTTGCCAGTCGCAGACGCCGGGTTTGAGCTCGGCCTCGATGTCGCACTTGAGGTGTTGCAGCAGCCGCAATTTCAGAATGCGCGGCTCGGTCAGGGTGGCATCGGTCGTGAGGGGTGCCAGGCGGCTGAGAATGTCGGCGTGAACCAGCCGGTTCTCCAGCCGGTTCTTGCTGTCGGCCAGCAGCTCGGCAGCCAGGGCCGCGTCGGTCGCCTCATCCCCGGAACGGCGAATGGTGCCTGCCAGCGCCTCGGTAAAGAGGTGGCCCTTCTCCCGGCGGTAGAGGCGCTCGGGGGAGCAGGAGATGAAGCTCTGCTCGGGGGAGAACTGAAAGCCGAAGTGGAAGCACTCCTGGGCGTGGCGGGCCCACTGTGTCAGCAGGGACCAGGGGCAGAGGGGCGCATCGTGCGCCTCGCTCTGGAGCAGGCTCTCCCGCGACAGCACCACCTTGGGGGTGCGGGCCTGGAAGTCGGGGGCCGTGACCTGCTCCACCAGGGTCTGCCACTGGGCAGGGCCCGGCAGGTCCTGGCGCTGCCATGGCCGCTTTTGCAGGGCGGGCAGGGGGGCCTCGGGTTGCAGGGCATCGAGCGCCGCCTCGGCGGCGCAGAGTTCGGCTTCGAATGCGTGACCCTCTTCCCGGGCGGGCAGCCAGAGATTGAGGCAGAGGCTGGTGCACTCCCCCCGGCGTACCAGCTCGATGCGGGGCAGCACGAAGCGGCAGGGGCCAAACCCCTGCCAGCCGGGCAGATCCGGGTCGAACGCCAGACCGCCGTAGTAGCGAGGGCTGTCTTCACTGGCCGTGCCGGCAAGGTCGCAGACCCGCTGGATATCCTCCGGCCGGGTCAGCTCGTGAATGGCGCCAAGCGCCACGTACTCGGGGCTCTGTTGCCCTCTGGCGTGCCAATAGATGCGGGGGTAGAGCGTCTGGGCCGCCAACCAGCCGGGAAAGACGTCGACGTGAGCGGCCACGCGCAGTCGCACGAAACCGCTGACAGTGCTGTGACGCAGGGCGTCCAGTTGTTGCTTGAGGTGGGTCTGAGCCAACATGGATGTCTAGTCTGAGCCGGATAATCGCGATCGCTCCGGGGGAGGATGGCGCAGGTTGATGCCAAAGGGCGACGATTTCCTATATATTATCTGCCCATTCGTCCATGTAAATTGCCCGGGGGAGCCGACGCCCCCGCGCAGCCAAGTATACCTAAATCCGGTTCGATAACCCTTAACACGATCAATATCTGATTGTTTGGCCATCACAATATGACAAATACCTTCTCTGTTTGGTTGCTGGCGGCGCGTTTGCGAACACTGCCCCTGGCGTGCTCCTCCATCTTGCTGGGCTCGGGGCTGGCAGCCAGCCGGGGAGCGTTCGACGGCACCATCATGGGGCTCTCCCTGCTGACCGCCATCCTGCTGCAAATTCTCTCCAATCTGGCCAACGACTATGGCGATGCGGTCTCCGGTGCCGACAACGGGGAGCGGATCGGTCCCCAGCGCGCCGTGGTTTCCGGCCTCATCACCCGGCACCAGATGTGTGTGGCCATGGGGCTGACCGCCCTGGCGGCCGTGGTGAGCGGCCTCTCCCTGCTGGTCTGCGCCTTCGGGGAGGCGTGGCAGCAGATCCTGACGTTCATCCTGCTGGGGGGAGCGGCCATCGTCGCGGCCATCACCTACACGGTGGGCAAGAGCCCCTACGGCTATCGCGGCTTCGGGGACATCTCGGTGTTCCTGTTCTTCGGCCTGCTGGGGGTGCTCGGCTCCTACTACCTCTTCACCCATAGCCTGGAGTGGGACCTGTTGCTGCCCGCCACCGCCTGCGGCCTGCTGGCGACTGCCGTGCTCAACATCAACAACGTGCGGGACATCGAGACCGATGCCGCCAGCGGCAAGATCACCCTGGCGGTGCGCCTTGGCCGCAACCGGGCCATCGCCTATCACTGGGTCTTGCTGGGGGCGGCGCTGCTGGCGACCATCGCCTTCCTGCTGACTCAGCCTGCGAGCCTCTGGCCCTGGATCTTCCTGCCCGCCATGAAGCCCCTCACCGATGCCGCCCGCACCCTGCGAGAGAGTTTCGATGGCGAGGTGCTGACCGGCGCCCTCAAGAAGACCGCCATCAGCGCATTTCTGTTCAGCCTGCTGCTCTCTGCCGGGCTGGCGCTCACCTGAGGCCGACGCGTTTGGCAATGAAAAGGGCTCCCGAACGGGAGCCCTTTTTGCTGATGTGTCGATGCGTTGTTGTTTCATCAGACCGATGTGATGATCGCCAGGGGAGGAGCATGCCGCCAGGCGAAGGATGGTGCCAGGTGATGCAGACGACGAGGGCCCCCGACAGGGAGCCCTCGAGTGCATGAGGCGTGCTTGCCCCTGACGGGTCAGCTTGCCTGGGCCACGGCCGTGCGGCGAGAGAAGAAGAGACTGTCCAGCAGCCAGATGGCAACCATGGAGGCCCCCACCAGCGGGAAGCAGATCCCGAGCACGACCAGCACCGCGATGGCACCGCCCATGGGAGGCAGCTTGGCGGGCAGGGGCGGGGCGGCGAGGCGACCACTGGGACGGCGGCTCCACCAGAGCCAGAGCCCGCTCACCGAGCTTGCCAGAATCATCAGGCAGATGAGCAGCATGACGAGCTGGTGCGGCCAGCCGTAGAGCTTGCCCATGTGCAGCATGACGCCGGTTTCCACCGTCTTGGCGACCGGGCCGTAATCCTGCCAACGCACGTCGACCAGCACCTTGCCGCTGTATTGGTCGATGTGCAGGGTGGCGTCGTTGCGGGGATCATCGGCAAAGATGGCGATGGTATAGACGCCGGTTTCACCGACCGGGGGGGTGATGCTGTAACCCGGGCTGACCCCCCGCTCGCTGGCGATGTCGACCACCTGTTGCAGCGGAATGCAATGGCTGGCCATGACCATGCCCTCGTGTCCGCCGCCATGGGTCATGGCGCTGTGATCATGGCTCTCTGCCGTGGGTTGGGAGCTCGGCATGGGCAGGGTCTCGGCCCCCCAGGAGACGGTCTGTTCGTGAGCCTGGTTGAGGCTGCGGGTGAGGGGGGCCGACTTGGGCACCTCGTTCCACATGGCCGCAGGGAAGCGGTTCCAGACATCGGCGAACTGGCCGCCCCAGAAACCGGTCCAGGTCATGCCCGTCAGTAGCAGCAGCAGCAGGAAACCCGCGCCCCAGAAGCCGACCACGGCGTGCAGATCACGCCACCAGAGACGGCCGCGCTGGTGCATTCTCGGCCAGAGGATGCCCCCCACACCCGGCCCCTTGCGGGGCCACCAGAGATAGAGTCCGCTGACGAGGAGCACGATTCCCCAGCCTGCGGCCAGCTCGATCAGGCGATCTCCCGTGGTGCCAAGCATCAGCTCCGCATGGAGAGCGCGCGCCACCGCCTGCAGGTTCCACTTGTTGTCCATGGTGCCGAGCAGGGCGCCGTTCGCGGGATCCATGAAGAGGGTCAGCTCCTGCCCTTCACGCATCACGACTATCTGGGCGCTCGCGTCTGCTGCCACCGGGGGCAGGTATTTGCGCAGGCTGGCGTCCGGCATGGCGATGGTTGCCTTGGCCAGCAGCTGGTCGGCACTCAGGGTCTGGGTGGCGGGCGTCACCTTCATCAGCTGGGGGTAGAGCAGGTTGTCCAGCTGCGGTTTGAACAGATAGACGATGCCGGTGAGGGAGAGCAGGATCAGGAAGGGGGCGACGAAGAGACCGGCATAGAAATGCCAGCGCCAGATCCGTTGGTAATAACTTGCGTCTTGCTGCTTCATCGTTGATCCCTGGGTGAACGCCAAAAGGTTTCAGTAGGTGGAATGTTTTGAGTGGCGCGGATAATAACAGCAACGTTTTGTTAACTGCAACAGAACATGTCGAAGAAATGTACATTCCGCCATCGGGGTAAAAAGGGGGTTGAATGGAGCTTTCCGTTCACAATGCGGGGAGCTTCATGGACTTTTCGGGGATAAATTCTTACTTTGTGGCAACACAGGGCATATCAGCCGCAGCGAAGGACTCAAGGCAGGAGGTGAACGTGCAAGCACACGGCCATTTTGAGATGCAGCGACAAGGGCAACTGCTGATCTGTCGGCCGAGCGGCCCTTTCAACCTGGCAGGCGCCATGGCCTATGAGGGCAAGTTCAGCCAGCAGATAAGCCGTTTGCAGGGAGCCCCCTGGGGCATCGTCGAGGTCGCGACCGAGTTCGAGGCCGCCGGCCCCGAGGTGCTGGCCCGTTTTCGTCGCCAGTTCAACTGGTGCGCCACTCATGGCTGCGCCTTTCTGGCGGTGGTCATGATCGGGGATTTCAAACGTTATCTGGCGGATCACGTCTTCAGCGAGCTTCCCTTTCAGGAGGTGCGCTATTTCGAGGAGGAAGCACAGGCCATCCACTGGCTGACACAGCGCCTCGAGGGGCTGCAAGGTAAGGAGATCCACGTCAGCACGGGTTGAACTTCCCGTTCATTCCAGCCTGATGAACCACTTGTCCCGCTCGTCGAGGCAGTCGGGCTCCCCCATCTCGAATTCACGGCAGATAAGCGGCCGCACCTCGTAGATGCGACACATCATGGTGTTGCGGTCGAGGGCGGCGCACCAGCCATCTTCCAGTCTGTGCATCACGGGCACTTCTCCTTCCCGCTCCTCGATATAGCGGTCCGGCACGCCGGTGTCGGTGAAGAGCATCACCTCGAGGCGGCAGCAGCAGGCTTCGCAGTTCTGGCAGCTCACATCGCTCTGGATTGCTTGGGTCATGTCACCTGTCTTGCCGCATGGCGGCGAATTATATGAAACAGGCGCCTGTCAGGCGCCTGTGGTCTGGCTGGGGCGTATGAAATACCTTAGCCCAGTTTGCGGGCACGGTAGCTGCGCCCCTTGATCTTGCCTTCCTGCAACCGCTTGAGGGCGGCGCTCGCCACCTGGCGCTTCACCGCCACGTAGGAGTACTGCTCGGAAATCTGGATCTTGCCCACATCGGCCCCGGCAATACCGCCTTCGCCGGTCAGGGCGCCGAGGATGTCACCGGCACGCACCTTGCTCTTGCGGCCCGCATCGATGGAGAGGGTCACCATCTGCGGCGCGATCGGCTTGATGTCGCGGCCGATCCCGGCCAGGTCGCCCTGGGGAATGGGGGCCTGCTGGTACTCCTCGATGAAGTTGACGCGCTGGGCCTCGTTCGGCTGGTAGAGGCTCAGGGCCAGGCCCTGCTGGCCGGCACGGCCGGTACGGCCGATGCGGTGCACGTGCACCTCGGGGTCGTAGGTGAGCTCGTAGTTGATGACGGCCCCCAGCTCCTTGATGTCGAGGCCGCGGGCCGCCACGTCGGTGGCGACCAGTATGGTGGCGCTGCCGTTGGCGAAGCGCACCAGCACCTGATCCCGCTCACGCTGTTCCAGGTCACCGTTCAGCGCCAGCGCCGAGAAGCCCTTGGCGGCCAGGTGATCGGCCACGTCGTTGCAGGCGCGCTTGGTGTTGCAGAACACCACGCAGGAGCCCGGTTGGTAGTGGCTGAGCAGCCAGGTGAGGGCATCGAGGCGCTGGCCGGCCGGCACTTCATACAACTTCTGTTCGATGGCGCTCTCTTCGTGCAGGGACTCCACGCTCACCTCCACCGGGTTGCGTTGCACGCCGCGGCTCATCTGGGCGATCCCTTCCGGATAGGTGGCGGAGAAGAGCAGGGTCTGGCGATCCCGCGGGGCGTGGCTGATGACGCGGTTGATGTCTTCGCCAAAGCCCATGTCCAGCATGCGATCCGCTTCGTCCAGCACCAGCGTCTTGAGGTCGTCGAGCTCAAGGGTGCCCTGCTCCAGGTGCTTGAGGATCCGGCCCGGGGTGCCGACGGCGATGTGGGCGCCAAAGCCCAGGGTGGCGGATTGCGGTGCGGTCGGGGTGCCGCCGCACAGGGTCACCAGCTTGACGTTGGGCAGGGTGCGGGCGAGACGACGGATCTCGGTGGCCACCTGATCCGCCAGCTCGCGGGTCGGACAGAGCACCAGCGCCTGCACGGCCAGCCGGTTGACGTCCAGCTTGGCCAGCAGACCCAGGCCGAAGGCCGCGGTCTTGCCGCTGCCGGTTTTCGCCTTGGCGATCAAATCTTTGCCGTCGAGCACCAGGGGCAGGCTCTGGGCCTGGATCGGGGTCATCTGCAGATAGCCCAGGCTGGCGAGGTTGTCCTGCAGGGCGGAGGAGAGGTTCAGGCTGCTAAATTCGCTGTTGTTCACAAAAGGACTCTATGTCGGAAAACCAGAAATGGGGGGGCGCGGTGCGCAAGGGGGCGCATCATACCAGAATGTGCCGCCGGATGCGGTGAATATTTGAACGGTTGGCGTCATGGGTTGCCGATGGAGGCTTCTGTCTGCGTTGACGGGCTTGCGGTATGTAAAAAGATCACAATGGAACAGGGTGGTCATGGCCAGATCATGATGAATGGCGAGAAAACGTTTTCCTGATTACCCATGATTAGCAGTCAGTTACCACGAACTATACTGATCTTACGTACAGTTATCGAGGTGCGAGATCAT